>JAZRZQ010000062.1:0-17641 GCA_045601445.1 Eubacteriales bacterium
GGTGCCTTAACCGCTTGGCTACATCCCTATAACGAAGTTATTATATCCAAATTCAGGGCTTTTGTCAACTCATTTTTGCGATTTTGGGCGTAAAAAAGGATCCCGATCGATCGGGATCCTTTTTGACTTTTTACTGCTTGACGTGAACGTCGAGCTGATTGAAGGGAATTTCGATTCCGAGCTTCTTGAATGCGGCGTTGATGCCCTCTAAAAGATCGAGACGAACCGTCCAATAATCTTCCTTCTTGCACCATACGCGAAGCGTAAAGACCAGAGAGGAATCCTCCTGCGAGGTCATTCTCGCGAAGGGGGCGGGGTCCTTGAGAACCAATTCGTGCTGCTCGGCAAGCACCGTCAAAACCTGCTTGACTCTCTCCTCGTCCGTACCGTAGGCGACGGAGAAGGAAAGGTCGACTCTGCGATTCTCTTCCGCGGAGAAGTTGGTGATGATGGAATTGATCATCGTGCCGTTAGGAACGATGATGTCCTTGTTGTCGGGGGTCACCATAACCGTGGACATCAGCGAGATGGATTTGACCGTGCCCTCCTTGCCGTTGGCTTCGATGAAGTCACCGACGTGGAAGGGGTGAAAGACCAGAAGCATCACACCGCCGGCAAAGTTGGAAAGGCTGCCTTGCAGAGCCAGACCGACCGCAAGACCGCAGGAAGCGACGACGGCGGCGACGTTGGTCATCGGAACGCCGAGGTTACCGGCAACGGTAAGTACCAGGAGAACCTTTAAAATGACGGAAACGCAGGTGAGAAGAAAGCTTCTTGCGCCGGCGTCCACCTTTTGGAAGTGCTTGTTCTTTTGAATCAGACCGGTGAGAAAGCCGATCAGCTTCCAGCAAACGACCAAAAGGATCACCGAGCCGATGAGCTTGAGACCGTAGTTGGTCAGAAAGCTGAAAATGGTGGAAAGAAATGCTGACATATTCTGTTTACTCCTTTGTTGTTTTCTTGGTTATATTGTATGAGAAATCGCGAAAAAAGTCAAGCGGGAAAGCTTAGTTCATCCCGATTTTCTTTTCGTACGGGCGTTTTTCCTCGTCGGTGGCTTCGCTTAGGAATTCGCGTGCCGCCTCGGAGACGCGCTGTAAAAGCGCCATCGAAAGATTGCCGAAGGAAAGGGAAGAAAAGCCCGATTGACGGGTGCCGAAAAATTCTCCCGGGCCTCTGGTCTCAAGATCGTACTTGGCAAGCTCGAAGCCGTCGTGACAGTCGCAGAGCTTTTTCAGACGCTCGCGCGCGCTTTTTTGAGAGTGAGAGGAGATGAGAATGCACCAGGATTTTTCACTGCCTCTGCCGACTCTTCCGCGGAGCTGATGGAGCTGAGAAAGACCGAAACGCTCGGCGTTGCGAATGACCATCACCGTGGCCTCCGGCACGTCAACGCCTACCTCGATCACGGTCGTTGACACGAGGATCTTGCTTTCGCCCGATTGGAAAGAGGCCATCACGGCGACCTTCTCCTCGTTTTTCATTTTGCCGTGAAGCAGAGAGACGGGAATCTCGGGCAGAGCCTTGCGAATCGCGTCGAACTCCTCCTTGGCCGATTGCAGCTCGCTCTGATCCTCCTCGTCCTCGATGAGCGGACAAACGAGATAGGCTCGCTGTCCCTCGGCGATCCTTTCCCGCAGGAATTGATAGATGCGATCCATTTTGTCCTCGCCGACGTAAAGAGTCTGTACCTGCTGACGCCCCGGCGGCAATTCGTCGATCACGCTGATCTGCCGCTTGGCGTGCAGGAACATCGCAAGAGAGCGTGGGATGGGTGTTGCGCTCATCACAAGAGAGTGTACCGCACCGCCCTTTTCTCCGAGGAGCGTGCGTTGACGGACCCCGAAGCGATGCTGCTCATCCGTGACGGCGAGGCCGACGTTGCGACATTCGGCACCCTCCTCGATCAGAGCGTGCGTTCCGATGACCAGGTAAGGCTGATCGCCCGTCGTGACGGCTCGGATCGCATCGCGCTCTTTTTTTCGCGTCGCGCCCGTCAAGAGCAAGACGGGAACGTCGCTGTGTGCAAAGAAGCGTGAGAACGAGCGGTAGTGCTGTTGCGCCAGAATTTCTGTCGGCGCCATCACAAGTGCGCTTTTGCCGTTTTGCAGAGCGAGCGCACACGCGGCGGCGGCAACGGCGGTCTTGCCGCTGCCGACGTCTCCCTGCAGCAGACGGTTCATCGGTGAAGCAAGACCGCTGTGGCAAAGATCCGCTCGGATCTGCTCCAAAACGCACTTTTGTGCGCGGGTCAAAGAATAGGGAAGCGTTGACAAAAACGCAGACAGATCACCGTTTTCCCAGCCCTGTACCGTGCTTTTCGCGCTTTGATCGGCAAAGAGAGTCGCCTGAACGGAGAAGGTGAACAGACTCTCGAACAGAAAGCGCTCCTTTGCTTGTGCAAGCTCTTTTTCGCTTGTGGGATTGTGAAGCAAAAATACGGCTCGGGCACGTGGCAGGAGCTTTTCCGAGCTCAGGATTCTCTGCGGGAGCGTTTCCTCGATCCCGCTTAGGCAGGGAACGAGGCACTGCGCGATCATTTTTTCGATCACCTTCGTTTTAACCGTTCCGAAGGCGGGATAGATCGGGATCAGCCGATTGGGATCTGGCCTCTCGTGCTCGCGCTTGGGGGAAAACAGATAGAACGTGCCGTTTTTTTCCTGAAGCGTTCCAAAATAAAAAGCCCGATCTCCTCGGAAGATCTGCCGTTTGAGATAGGGCTGATTTAAGTAAATGACGTGAACCTTGCTTCCGCTCGGATCGGCGGCAACGAAGCGCAGAGCGCGGCGACCGCCGGGCATCGTATAAGCGGCGGGAGCGGAATGTACGGTCAGCTCGAAAAAAGAGGGGATTCCGACCCGCTCGGCATCAATCGGGAAAAGTTTTCCCGATTGATAGCGCGTTGGAAACGTAAAGATCAGATCTCCGACCGTCGCAACACCGCCCTTTTGCAAGGCACGGGCGCGCGCCTCACCGACTCCCTTGAGAGAGGAAACGGGATCGGACAGAGAAAAGCTCATGACAGCGTCAGGACCTTTGCGCTTTCACTGCAAAGATCGAGAATGTGGTGCGAAGAGCTCGCAACGAAAAACTGCGAGCAGCTTGTACGCAGGATCTGATACAGATCTCCTGCGGCCGACGGAGAGACGGAAGCGAGCGAGTCGTCAAAGATCATCGGCAGTGCGTTTTTGCCGAGAAATTCAGCCAGCGTCAGACGGAAAGCCAGAAGTCCAGTTTCGGAGACCATACCGCCACCCGCACCGCTGAGCGGAAGGATGGAGTCGCGATCGCAAAAGCAAAGCTCGAAGTTCTCGTCAAAGAGGAAGGACTCTTCTTCCTTGAGCATAAAGGAGAGCTTTTCGTTGATTTTTTCGGCAAAGAGCTGCTTTAGGTTCTCTTCAAAATCGCTCAGGCTCTTTTGCAACGCGGCAAGACGTGCGCAGGCCGCCTCGTATTCGGGCGTGACGGCTTCGATTTCCGCGTCCAGCGCCGTAATCGCACCCTTCAGATCCTCGGGCTGAATGTTGAGCTGTTCTTTGATCTGCGCGATGCGCGCGTTCAAAGCTGCTCTCTTTTTGAACAGTGAATCGTTTTGCGCCGTCAAAAAGCTCAGTTCCTTTTGCAGCGCTTGAAATTCGGGGCTGACGGAAAGGGTCTCGGAGTCAAGATCTGCGGTGAGAAGCTTTTGATACTGCGCTTGATCGTGCCGCAGAGCATCCTCTAAATCGTAAAGAGTGTCGTTTGCTTCGATGATCTCGTCGCAAATGGCCAAAAGCTCGCCGTCATCCTGCGAATAGCCGAGCTTTTCGATCTTGCGGAAGATCACAGCCTGTGCGTTTTCCTTGTCCAGCGTTTTCTTTTCGCATTTGGCGCGCTGCGCCGCTACCTGATCGCGATAGACCTGCGTGGTCTTGGCGTGCGCGCGCAGACGGTCGAGGAATTCATCGAAGGCCGCAAGGCTTTCCTTGCCGTTTGACAGCAGGATGCGACGGATATTGACCGTGCAGATCGAGGTCAAAAAGAACAGGGCAATGCCGAGCACGCCGATGGCAACACCCGTTGCCAAAGAAACTGCAAAATCAAAATTCAAGGAGCGGAGAACAAAGAAGAGTCCCGCACCCAGGGAGACAAGCACCACCGACAGAATGCGAAGGATCAGACGGGTGGCCATGCTCTTTTGAATGCGCTTTTTTTCGGCAACGAAATGCTCGAGACGCTCGTTCTCCCCGAAGAGCTGCTCGTGGAACAGCAGATTTTCTTCCGCCGCAGAAAGCGAGAGTCTTGCTTCATTCAGCGCGGTTACGGCAAGGCTGAGGCGGTTGTAATCGCTCTTCATTTCCTCCAGCTCCGCGCGTTCTAATTTTCCGATCTTCTGCGTCAGATCGTAATTGGTCAGACGAATCTTTTTTTCGGTAGCCTGAATGCTGCGGTGAAGCTCCTGCGCGCTTTCTTTGTTGCGGCTCAGCTTCACATCGTCCGTATGGCCTGCCATGTCAGCCTTCAGCAGGACACAGCGGCGATCGTTTTCATCCAGCTTTGCGTTGATCTGCGTTAAAGCATTGGCACATTGCTCGGCTTCTTCCTGAAGGGCGGGGCGATTGTCAAGCTTTTCTTTTAAGTCGTTTCTGCGCTTGAGAAGCGCGTCGAGTGTTCCGTCTCCCTTGGCGTTGTGGAACAGCGCTACTTCCTTGCGGCTTTCGTCCAAATTGTCGTAAACGTCCTGCAGATTCTCGTCCTTAACGGCGATGGCTCGCAAAAACTCCTTTTTGGGCTTGAAGGCGGCCTTTTCGTAGCGGGCTTGCCTGAAATAGGTGATCTGGTCAAAGCTGTCCTGATCCAGCCCCGTTAAATATTCGCCGGGGGTAAGCTGCGTTTCGATCGGGCCGTTTTCGTCGGAGAAGGAAAGGGCTTCCTCCCCGTCGATGACGCTTCTCTCGATGACAAAGCATTTTTCGTCGGCATTTACGCGAAGTGTTCCTTTAGAATCCTCCGCGCCGCCCCGTGCCAGCGCAACGGAATCCGCTCCGTAGAGAGCGAATTGGATAAACTCGCAAAGGCTGGTCTTGCCGCTGCGAAACGAGCCGAAAAAGAGATTGGCTCCGTCGCAGGGGGAAAAGGAAAGGGATTGGATTTTTTTGAATCGTTCGATCTCAATGGAATTTATGGTAAGGTTTTGAAATTGCATCGTGTTCAAGCCTCATTATATTGCTTTTTTTGTTTCTTACCATTATATATAAAAAAAAGCGGTTCGTCAATTCCTTTTGCGAAAAAGAAGTGAGGCAGAATTTCTGCCTCACTTCTCCAAAATTTCGCTGACGCTGACAAATTCGTATCCTTGTTCGATCAGATACGGTATGATGATCCTGAGTGCTTTCGGTGTCGGCAACCTTTTGTCCTCCAGATCGTGAAAGAGAATGATGTCTCCCGAGGTGGCACTTTTTTCAACCTTTGAGGCAATCGTTTCAAATTTCGGCATACTCCAATCTCTCGTGTCAATGGACCAAAGCACGCTTTGGTAGCCCATGGACTCGACCAGATCCAAAACCGCATCGTTGTAATAGCCGCCGGGCGGGCGGAAAAGCGTCGGCTTTTCCCCCGTGATCTCCTGCAGAATCGCTTCTGCCGCGGCGATCTCCTCCCGTGCCTTTTCAAGCGAAATCTTGCTTAAATAGGCGTGGGTCAGCGTGTGATTTCCGATTTCGTGTCCGGCCTGATGGATGCTGCGGACTCGATCGGGATCTCGCTTGGCATTTTCTCCGATGACGAAAAAGGTGGCGTGAATGCCATATTCCTTCAGAATGCTCAAAATCTCTTCCGTGTTTTGCCTGCTCGGGCCGTCGTCAAAGGTCAAGGCGATCTTTTTTTCCTCGCTTGTTCCCTTTCGGTGAGCCGTCGCGGCGTGAACCGGGGCGGCGGAAAGAAAGAGCGCCAGGCAGAGGCAAAGCGCCGCAGGGCGCATCAGCTTTCCCATAACTCTTCGATCGAGCCGAAACGGTATCCTTTGTTTTTCATCGTCACGATGAAATCCGAAAGGATCTCGGCGTTGGTTTTTGAGGTGGGGTGCAAAAGAATGACCGCACCGTTGTGAACGCGCGGCAACAGCTTGTTCATGGCGTATTCGGGCGTTTTTTGATCGTTGTTATCCCAGTCCGCCCAGGCCAAGCTCCAAAAAACGGTTCGATAGCCGCAATCGCTCACTCTCTTCAAAGCCGCCTCGGAATATTCTCCGCGCGGCGGGCGAAAATAAGGATCGAGCTTTTGTCCCGTCGTTTCCTCAAACAGCTTTTCCACCGTTTCCAATTCCGCCTTCAGCTCCGATTGGCTTAAACGGACAATGGAAGGGTGGGTTGCCGTGTGATTGCAAACGAGATTTCCGTTTTTCTTCATTTCCCGACAAAGCTCGGGGTTGGCCTGAATAAAATGGGAGAGCACAAAAAACGCTCCCGTCACACCGTTTTCTTTTAAAATGTCGACCGTTTTTTTGACGTTTCCGTTTTCGTATCCGGCATCAAAGGTCAGATACAGAACCTTTTCGTCCTTTCCGATTCCTTTTGCGATCGCGGGATCAACTGCGGGAAGACCCGGTCTTTCATTTTGGCTTTTCGATGAAAAATACCAATTCAAGCTGTCTTTTGTCGCGGCGAAGGAAGAAGCACTCATCAGGATCATTGCCAGCAAAGCGCAAAGCGTTGCTTTCATTTTCATTCCTCCTTCACGCCACTTATTGTGTCCGTTCCGCGTGAAAGTATGACTGCCTTGTTTTTCATCAAAAGACATTTTTATGCTCGAAAGCGATCGAGACAGATCTCCTTGCAACGGCTTTTTAAATAAGCCTCGCTCGGCAGTCGAGAGAGCCTTTGGGCAAATTCCGAAAGTGCGGGCGGCGCGGTGCAGGCGCTTGTTATCAGAAAAAAGCGCTTGCCGTCACGGCAGCGAAAAAGCCTTGCCTCGTTTTCCCGACAGAACAGCTTTGAGACGGCAAATACCGTGTCAGCCCCTTCGATCAGATAACAGAGCGTCGCGTCGCACTCTTTTTCAAGCTTTGTCACGAAGATCTCACATCCGCCGTTTTTTTTCGGATACAGTTGTATGTAGACCTTTTCCTTGGCGGCATCAAAGCCGGTCTCCTCCTTGGCCAGATCAAACAGCTCACGGAACACGCGCCTTCCTTTACTGCTGTCGTAGTCGAAATCCTCTGCGGTCACACAGTATCTTCCGAGATCCTCCTGCGTCAAGCAAATGCGGATCTCGTTTTGCCCCAAACGGTATAGTTTCAAAATCAAGCCCCCTTGTTTTCCTCTTATCTTCAGTATAGGCACGAGTCAAAAAAGCGCAACTGATTTTTGATGGAAAACGAGGAAAAAAGTGCTAAAATAAGCCTATTTTTTTCGTAATTCTTATTGACAAAGCCCCTTGAGGTGTGGTAAAAAGGTTGTGTAAGGAAAAGGGGATTTGAAACAATGAAAAATCTTCCGAATGAAGTAGAACAACTGCTTCTTACAAAAGGGATTCAAACCGATCAGGCACTTGCTTTTTTTAAGAGCGATATGTCCCGAGATGAAACCTATTGCGATGCCTACACCGTGCTCACGCGGGATGGGATCGGCACTCTGTTTTGTCTTGACGGCTATCAAAAAAAGGCAGGTGCTTCTTTCTTTTCTCGGCAAAAAACCGAAAAGGTTTTGCGTCAGCTCGACTACGTCTTTTTCCCGATGTCCGAGATCGCTTCGTTCCGTGTCGAGGAGCAGATCTCGACGCTTCGCTTCGTTCTGATTAAAAAGAGCGGGGAAGAGGAAGTGCTTCTGTGGGCGACCTGTGCCTGCCGCAAGGCGCTGTATGACTTTGCGGAGGGGTTCGACCGCTTTTCGGAAACGGGAGAATTTCCCAAGCCGACAAAGCCCGAGCGTGAGCGTTGTCCCAAGTGTCGGATGCCGTACGACGATCCGAAAACTAAGGTTTGCAAGCATTGCAAGAGTAAAGGCAGGCTCATCCGCAAGATCCTGCCGTTCTTCCTTCGCTACCGCTGGCAAATGCTCCTTGTTTTGGTGACGGTGGCGCTTTCTGCCCTAATCAGTATCATTATGCCGTATTTTAACAGCAAGGTGCTTTACGATCAGGTTCTGGTCGAGGGCGATCCGCTTTACGGTCAGGTCTTGTTTTTGGTTCTGACGCTGGCGGCCATGCGCTTGCTTTCTGCCGTCATTCAATCGGTCAACACGCTCATCAGCTCCCGCGTGGCGGCGTTTGTAACCTACGATCTGAAAAAAACGATCTTCTCCGCCTTTGAGAGGCTGTCGTATTCCTTTTTCACTTCCCGTCACACGGGTAGGCTGATTACGCAGGTCAACTCCGATTCCGAAAATCTGTATTGGTTTTTCTGCGACGGCGTTCCGTATTTCTTCGTCAACGTGATCCAGATCGTCGGCATTTCCTCTGTGATGATCGCGACCAATCCCACGCTCGCCGTGCTCGTTCTCGTTCCCGTTCCGGTGCTCTTTTTCGCCTATTTTGCCGTGATGAAGATTTTCCGCCGTCTGAACGCAGAGCAGCACACACACTCCTCTCGCTTCAATTCCGTCCTGTCGGATGTACTCAACGGAATGCGTATCGTCAAGGCTTTTTCCCGCGAAGAAACGGAGATCGAGCGTTTTGATGATAAGAGCCGAGCACTTTCGGCCAGCAAGCTGAAGATCGACGTGACCCACCATACACTCTTTCCGCTCATCAACCTCGGCATTCGCATCAGCACCTATCTTGTCTGGGGCTTTGGCGGTTATCTCGTCGTCAAGGAGGGGGCGCAGGCAGGAAGCGGAATCTCCTACGGCCAGCTTTCGCTGTTCGTTGGCTATCTCGGAATGCTTTACAGCCCGTTGAATTTCTTCTCGAACTTCTTTAACCATCTGGCAAGCTCGCTTAATTCCATGCAAAGGCTCTTTCAGATTCTGGATGCCGAGCCGGAGGTCAAGGAGAAGAAGGATGCCATCAAGCCCGAAACGGTGCGCGGCGCAGTCACCTTTGACCACGTAAACTTCTCCTATGCACCCGGAAAGCGCACCATTCGCGACGTTTCGTTTTCCGTTGCCGCCGGGCAGACCCTCGGCATCGTCGGACACACCGGCGCGGGCAAAAGCACCCTTGCCAATCTCCTGACCCGTCTTTACGACGTGGAAAGCGGCTCGATCACCATCGACGGGATCGACCTGCGCGACCTTTCCTTTGAAACGCTGAGGAAAAACGTCGCCATCGTGTCGCAGGAAACGTATCTCTTCCGCGGAACGATCATGGACAATATCCGCTATGCCAACCCCGAAGCCGATCGCGAAACGGTGATGGCGGCCTCCCGTGCCGCAGGTTGCCACGACTTTATTATGACCTTCCCCGACGGATACGAAACCTTGGTGGGAACAGATAAGAAAATGCTCTCGGGCGGCGAGCGGCAAAGAATCTCGATTGCCCGTGCCATTCTCAAAGACCCTGCGATTCTGATTTTGGATGAAGCCACCGCCGCGATGGATACCAAAACCGAGCGAAAGATTCAGGCGGCTCTGTCTGCCATCACGAAAAACCGCACCACGATCACCATTGCACACCGACTTTCCACCCTGCGCGACGCTGATTTTCTCATCGTCGTGGAAAACGGTGCGGTCGTGGAAAACGGAACGCACGAGCAGCTTCTTGCGCTGGAAAACGGTGTCTATCACAAGCTTTATCGCTTGCAAATGGAAGCGATGAAGACCATCGGCATTGAGGAATAGGAGGAAACACTATGATAAAAGGCTTGGAAAACGTCATTGAATACCGCCTGCTGACTCCGCAAAACACCCGCTTTTTCCTTTCCCCGAAGAAGCTTTTGATGATCGAAGATACCGAAACGGGCGAAACCCAACGCGCCTTTCTGGCGAGGGCCTTTCCGTTTGAAACGGAGGAGGAGTATCTGTGCGTGCAGAACGTTGATCGCGAGGAGATCGGAATGATCCGCTCACTATCTCTGTTTGACGACGAGACGGTGTCGATCCTTCGGGAAGAGCTTCGACGCAAATATTTTTCCCCGAAGATCATCCGCATTCTCAAGCTTACCGAGCGTATGGGCGGCTCCTTCTGGGAGTGTGAGACCGATCTCGGCCCGCTTTCCTTCTCTGTGCGTGATACGCACCGCAGTCTGCTTCGGGCAGGGGCGGATCGCATTTTCGTGATCGACGGCGACGGGTGTCGCTATGAAATCCCGAGTCTTGCCGCGCTCGACCGAAAAAGCTATTCCAAAATCGAACTGTATTTGTAACGTCAAGATCAGAGACGAAAGGATATTACAGTGCTCAGTCAAGAACAATTTGAAGCACGCTTGCAGCCGTGCCTGACTTTTCTCGATCAAGAATATTCCGATCGGCGCGTGTTTGCCTTTCCCGTCAATTTGGATCGGGAGGGCAAGCGCTTTGACGGCGCTGTCATTTTCGGAGAAAAGGCGATCTATCTTGCCCCGATCGGAGAGGGGGAGTGGTATGCCGTTGCTTTCGATCGCATCGAGGATGCACGTTATGAAATGTTTTCCGGCGGCGCTTGCTGTGAGGTGATGACCGAAGGCGAGTGGTCCGTGTTCTGCCGTGCGTTTTCCTCGGAAAAGGAAAACGTGTCCCAGCTTGTCCGCGCGCTCAAGGAGGTCAGCGACAAGGTGCTCAATCCCGCAGACGCCAAATTCGTCTATCGTCTGACCACCTGTCCCCACTGCCATCGCAGGCTTCCCTCGGGAAGCAATCAGTGCCCCTCGTGCGTGGATAAAAAATCCTCTGCCAAGCGTCTTTTTCAGCTCATCCGCCCACAGCTTGGCTGGATCGTGCTTTCGATCTTTCTGTTTTTTGCCACCGCCGCGATGAACGTAATCATCCCGCGCATTCAGGGTCACTACGTTGACACCTATCTTTACACCAAGGATCCGAGCGGTCTTTTAAACTCGTTTTCCTCGGCAATTATCGTTGTGCTGTCAATGGCGCTGGTGCGCGTTTCGGTAACGGTGTTTACCGTGCTTCGTAACACCACGCTCGATCGTATCAGCAATCGGACGGTGCTGGGGTTGAGAAAGATCCTTTATGAAAAAATTCAGAATCTTTCCGTTGCCGGAATCTCCCGCCACACGGCAGGCGATCTGATGAACCGCGTCTCCGGCGATACCAACATCATCGCAAGCTTTTTAACCAATAATATGCCCGCTCTTTTGGAGCAATCCCTGATGATCGTGTTTGTCGGCGCGCTTTTGTTCTCCCGCTCGTGGAAGCTGGCGCTTCTGATCTTGATTCCCGTTCCGTTCGTCATTTTGATGTTCCGCTTGGTTCACCGCCGCAATCACAAGCTCTACCAAAAGCAGTGGGTGGAAAATTCCAACGCCAATACCGTTCTTCACGACGTTTTCCAAGGCGTCAGAGAGGTCAAGGTCTACGGTACGGAAAAGAACGAGATCGCAAAATACGACCGCTCGATCTTTGCGGTGCGCCAGATCGCGGTTCGCAACGAGACCGCTTGGGCCAAGGTCGTCCCTTATGCGGATTACCTGTTGCAGGCGGGAAATTATCTGCTTCTTTATTACGCGGGCAATCAGATTTTAAATCAAGCCATGACCGTCGGCGATCTGACGATGTTTTCCGCACTCCTCACCCTCATTTACGATCCGCTGCGCTGGATGGCGAACGTCCCGCGTATGCTTCAGAGAGCCACCACCGCCGTCTCCAAGGTGTTCGAGGTGATCGACGAGGTGCCCGACGTTGCCGACCGTCCTCAGCCTGTTTCCAAGGAGATCGTCGGCGAGATCAAGGTGGATCGGGTCTGGTTTGGCTATAACGAAAACGATAACGTCCTCGAGGACGTTTCCGTTACCATCCGTCCGGGAGAAATGCTCGGTATCGTCGGAAAAAGCGGCGTGGGTAAAAGCACGCTGATTAATCTTGTGATGCGTCTTTACGATGTCAACCGCGGCTCGATCACCATCGACGGGGTCGATATCCGAGATTTTTCACAGCATTCCCTGCGCTCGCAGATCGGCGTGGTGCTGCAGGAGACCTTCCTCTTTGCGGGTACGGTGTATGAAAACCTTGCCTACGCCAAGCCCGACGCCACCTTCGACGAGATTATGGAGGCGGCCCGCCTTGCCAACGCGCACGAGTTTATTATGAAGCTTCCCGATGGCTACGATACCGTCGTCGGAGAACGCGGACATACGCTTTCGGGCGGCGAGCGGCAGAGGATCTCCATCGCCCGTGCCATTTTGCACGATCCGAAGATTCTCATTCTTGACGAGGCAACCAGCGCCTTGGATACCGAGACGGAAAAGCTCATTCAGGACGCGCTCAAGCGCCTTTGCCAAAACCGTACCACCATTGCCATCGCGCACCGTTTGTCTACCCTTCGCAACGCCACCAAGCTGATCGTTCTCGACCGTAAACGCGTGGCGGAGGAGGGAACGCACGAGGAGCTTTCCGCCATCGACGGCGGCATTTACCAAGGCCTTTTGTTGGCCCAGCGCGAAATGAATGCCATACGCAAAAAGCAGTCCGCCGACGCGGAAAAATAAATCCAAGGGAAGAATTGACAACCAAGACCGCTTGGTGTATAATAGCAATTTGAGTGAATTGACAAAACGGATCGATTCCGAAGGAAAGGAAACGAGAAATGAAAAATACCGAAAAAACGATGGAAAAAATCGTCGCGCTTTGTAAGGGAAGAGGCTTCGTTTATCCCGGCTCCGAGATCTACGGCGGTCTTGCCAACTCTTGGGACTACGGCCCTCTCGGCGTGGAATTGAAAAACAACGTCAAAAGAGCTTGGTGGAAGAAATTCGTTCAGGAATCCCCCTACAACGTCGGCCTTGACAGCGCGATTCTGATGAATCCGCAGACCTGGGTTGCTTCCGGTCACGTCGGCGGCTTCTCCGACCCTTTGATGGACTGTAAGGTCTGCAAGACGCGCCACAGAGCAGACAAGCTCGTGGAGGACTATATCGCCGCTCAGTCTCTTGACATCAATCCCAACGGCTGGGACAGCGCCCGTCTGGCAGAGTATATCCGCGAGAATCATATTACCTGTCCCGCTTGCGGCAGCTCCGATTTTACCGACATCCGCAAGTTCAATCTGATGTTCAAGACCTTCCAGGGTGTCACCGAGGATTCAAGCTCCGAGCTGTACCTGCGCCCCGAAACGGCACAGGGCATCTTTGTCAACTTCAAGCACATTCAGCGCACCACCCGCAAGAAGGTTCCCTTCGGCGTCGGCCAGATCGGAAAATCCTTCCGCAACGAGATCACCCCCGGCAACTTCATTTTCCGCATCCGCGAATTTGAGCAGATGGAGTTGGAGTTCTTCTGCAAGCCCGGAACCGGTCTTGAGTGGTTCGGCTATTGGAGATCCTATTGCGAAAAATTCCTGTACGATCTCGGCATCGCTCCCGAAAATCTCCGTCTGCGCGATCACGATCAGGACGAGCTTTCCTTCTACTCCAAGGCAACGACTGACTTTGAATTTATGTTCCCCTTCGGATGGGGCGAGCTTTGGGGCATTGCCGACCGTACCGATTACGATCTGACTCAGCACGCCAACCATTCGGGCGAGCCGATGGAGTATTTTGATCCCGAATCGGGCGAGAAGTACGTTCCTTACGTGATCGAGCCCTCGCTCGGTGCTGACCGTATCACGCTGGCCTTCCTTTGCGAAGCCTACGATGAGGAGCAGGTCGGTGAAAACGATACCCGCGTCGTGATGCACTTCCATCCCGCTCTTGCACCGGTCAAGGCCGCGATTCTCCCGCTCTCCAAGAAGCTCTCCGACAAGGCTCGTGAGCTGTACGCCGATTTGGCAACGGAGTTCAACGTCGAGTTTGACGAGGCCGGCTCGATCGGTAAGCGCTACCGCCGTCAGGACGAGATCGGAACGCCCTTCTGCATCACCTACGACTTTGACACCGAGACCGACGGTTGCGTCACCGTCCGCGACCGCGATTCGATGGATCAGGTTCGCATCCCGCTTTCCGAGGTCAAAGCGTACATCAACGAAAAAATCAAATTCTGACCAAAAGAAAAAACGGCAAGTTCCATTTGGGACTTGCCGTTTTTTGTATCCGATCAAGTGTGGACGGCATAGATGACACCGTCGAATTGCAACAGCTCTTGAATGGTGATCCCTTTTCTGCGATCCAGCATCAGCGTGATGCCGATGTTTCCGATCTTTCCGCTTCTCGGTGCCTCTACGCGGTAAGCGGGCTCCTTGGGCAAAAGCACGTGCAAGCGCTCGATGGTTGCGTTGACCTTTTTCATATCGTCGAGTTCAAGGTAGATGACCTCGGTGTTTCTCTTTTTGCGCTCAAACTTCGTAAAGAAGGTCAGGGCCAAGAGAAACAGCCCCGTGGCGATCAGCGCGCCGACGTAAAAACCGTAGCCGACGGCGAGACCGAGTGTCGCTGTGGCCCAAACGCCCGCGGCGGTTGTCAGACCGGAGATAACGTTGTCGTTTTTGAGAATAATCATACCTGCACCGAGAAAACCGACGCCGGAAATGACCTGCGCGGCCAGACGGAACACGTCACCCACACCGAATTTGGCGTAGACGTAGATCCCCGTCATAGCGGTCAGTGCTGAGCCAAGGCACACCAAAATATGTGTTCTCATACCCGCCGCACGGCCGTGATTACTGCGTTCCAGACCGATGAACATTCCGATCAGCATCGCCAGAAGGGAACGTAGAGCAACTTGCTCGATCGTCATTGACATAACAGCTCCTTTTGCTTCGATCGGTATATTCTATGCCGAAGCATGTTTGATTTAAAATAGAAAAAGAGACGCAAGGACTCTTGCATCTCTTCCTCTGAATCATTTTAACGAAATCATAAAGCTTTGTCAAGAAAAAAATGTGATTTTCTTCTAAAAACCTCAAATTTCTTAATAATTCTCTGCACAGAGCTCAAAGTAGCTCTTCGGATGAGCACAGGTCGGGCAAAGCTCGGGTGCGGCCGTGCCGACGATGATGTGTCCGCAGTTGCGGCATTCCCAAACCTTGACCTCGCTTCTTTCAAAGACGGCAGCGGTCTCAACGTTCTGCAGCAGCTTGCGATAGCGCTCCTCGTGATGCTTCTCGATGGCGGCAACCAAGCGAAACTTTCTTGCCAATTCAGGGAAGCCCTCTTTTTCGGCGGTTTCGGCAAAGCCGGCGTACATATCGGTCCACTCGTAGTTTTCGCCTGCGGCGGCATCGGCAAGATTCTCCGCGGTGTTACCGATGCCCTGCAACTCCTTGAACCACATTTTGGCGTGTTCTTTTTCGTTTTCGGCCGTTTTCAGAAAGAGAGCACTGATCTGCTCATATCCTTCCTTTTTGGCAACCGATGCAAAGTAAGTGTACTTGTTTCTGGCTTGGCTTTCGCCTGCGAAGGCGGCTTCAAGGTTCTTTTCGGTCTGCGTTCCCTTATACTTGTTTTCATTCATAACGGCATACTCCTTCTTTTTTTATCATTGTAGCACACATTTTTGCTTTTGAAAAGGCTTTTTGCAAAAAAAGAAAGCCGCAAAAGCGGCTTTACAGATCGTCTGCGTCCTGAATCGGCATCTCTCTTCGATCCAGCGGCAGTCCCGTGTACCATCCTTCGGGATCGGTCCTGCTGGGCGGCAGGTGAATCATATCGCTCGGGCCTGTTTCAAAGACGGGTCGAGGGCGTCTGTCCTTCGGATTGATCTTGATTTTTTTCATCTCGATGTCCTTTCTTTTTTCATAGTTTTCTCACTTTGCATTTGATTATTCTTTTTCTTGTATTGGCATTGAATTTTTTTCTTTGGTATGCTACAATGAAATGAAGAAAGTGTAAAAGGAGTTTCTATGGCAGAATCTTATTTTATTACGCTCGGGGAGATCTGTGACAAGTTTTCCCTCAAAGAGGTCGTTTTTACCGAAGCGGATCGCGCCACGCGCGTCTATCGCAAGGAAGTGAACCGTCCGGGCTTATTTTTGGCCGGCTTTCACGAATATTTTAACGAGGACCGCATTCAGATCCTCGGTATTACCGAATTTGAATATCTTGAATCGCTCTCGGTCGAAAAACGCCTCGAGGCCGCCGATGCGATGTTTGCCCGCAAGCCCGTTTGCGTCATCTCCTGCCACGAAAAGCAGGTGCAGACGGAGGTGATGCAGTCGGCCAAGAAGTACGGCGTCCCGCTTTTGATGACCCCTCTTGACACGTCGCTTTTTATGTCGGCGCTCATTGCCCATTTGAACGTCGCTTTGGCCGAGCGCATCACTCGCCACGGCGTTTTGGTCGAGGTGTACGGCGAGGGCGTTCTGCTTCTCGGTGACAGCGGCGTCGGTAAGAGTGAAACCGCGATCGACCTTGTTAAGCGCGGCCACCGTCTCATTGCGGACGATGCGGTGGAGATCAAGCGCGTTTCGGATAAGACCCTCGTCGGCTCGGCGCCCGAGATGATTCGTCATTACGTGGAGCTGCGCGGCATCGGTGTGGTGGACGTGCGCCGTCTGTTCGGCATGGGCTCGGTCAAGGATACCGAAAAGATCAACCTCATCATCAACCTTGAGCCTTGGGTTCAAGGAAAATTTTATGACAGATTGGGAATGGATACCGAATATACTGAAGTACTCGGCATTCGCATTCCGTCTCTGACCATTCCCGTACGTCCCGGACGAAATCTGGCTCTTATCATTGAAATTGCCACAATGAATATGCGTCAGAAGCTGATGGGCTTCAATACGGCGGAAGAATTAAACGAAAAACTGATGAAACAGCTTGGAGGAGAATAAAAATGTATTATATCGGAATTGATTTCGGCGGTACGAATATTGCCTGCGGCATTGTTGACGTTCAGGGAAAGCTCTTGATGAAGAAGAGCTGTAAAACGCAGGCCACCCGCTCTGCGGATCTGATTATGAAGGATATGGCAAATTTGGTGGACGAGGTCATCGCCGCTTTCGGATGCGGCAAGGAGCAGATCGCCTTCTGCGGCATTGCCGCCCCCGGGATTGCCAATTCGGAAACGGGTATCATTGAGTATTCCTGCAATCTGCCTTCCTTTTTGAATTTTAACATTGTCGAAGATCTGAAGGCCCGCACGGGCATCGCCAAGATCGGTCTGGAGAACGATGCCAACTGCGCCGCCAAGGGCGAGGCAGAGGCGGGCGCCGCGCGCGGGGTCAAGGACTCGGTGTTCATCACGCTCGGCACGGGTGTCGGCGGCGGTGGGATTCTGGACGGCAAGGTTTTTCACGGCTTCAATTTCGCAGGTGCGGAATTGGGACACGTGGTCATTGAGAAGGACGGTCAGCCCTGCTCCTGCGGCAGACGCGGCTGTTGGGAGGCGTACAGCTCCGCAACGGCGCTGGTCCGTATGACGCGTGAGGAAATGCAAGCGTGCAAGGACAGCAAAATGTGGCAGCTTTGCGGCGGAGATGAGGAGCGCGTCGACGGCAGAACTGCCTTCGACGCGATGCGTCAGGGAGATGAGGCCGCCAAGAGAGTGCTCGCGCGCTTCACCTCTTATCTCGGCTGCGGCATTACCAATATGGTCAACATCTTCCAGCCCGAAATCCTTTCCGTCGGCGGCGGTATTTCCGCCGAGGGGGAGACGCTTCTGGCTCCGGTTCGCGAGATCCTGGAAAAAGAGCAGTA
>JAZRZQ010000063.1:0-10517 GCA_045601445.1 Eubacteriales bacterium
TCACCACCGATTCCGAGCATCCCGCCGTGTCCGAATGCATCAAACGGCTCGAGGAAGAGGGCTTCTCCGTCACGCGCCTTTCCACCAAAAACGGACGCATTGATCCCGACGAGCTGGCCTCTGCCGTCACGGAGCAGACGATCCTTGTGGGCGTGATGCACACCAACAACGAAACGGGCGCGGTGTACGATCTGGCTACGCTCTCTGCCATCGCCAAGCGAAAAAACCCGAACCTTCTCGTCTTTTGCGACGCCGTTCAGGGCTTTCTCAAGACCCCGATCTCCCCGCGCCGCCTCGGGGTCGATCTGATGAGCCTGTCCTCTCACAAGATCCACGGGCCGAAGGGCGTGGGCGCGCTCTACGTGAAAAAGGGACTTTCTCTCCCGCCTCTGCTCTGCGGCGGCGGTCAGGAAAGGGGCGTGCGCAACGGCACGGAAAACCTCGTCGGCATCGTCGCCTTCGGCAAGGCGTGCGAGATCGGCGCCAAGTCGCTTTCAGAGGATACGGCAAGAATGCAGAGCATCCGCGATCGGCTTCGGGAAGAGCTTTCCCGTCTTGACGGGGTTCGCATCCTCGAGCCCGAGCGGGCCTCGTGCCATCTGTTGAGCCTGTCGGTCAAGGGCTGGCGAAGCGAGGTGCTGCTTCACACCCTCTCCGAGCGCGGTCTTTTCGTTTCCAGCGGCTCGGCCTGCTCCTCGCACAAGGGCAAAAGCGGCGTGCTGGCCGCCTACGGCCTTTCCCCCGCCGAGCAGGATTCCACCGTGCGCCTCTCCTTTTCTGCCCTCAATACCTTGCAGGAAGCAGACGAAGCGATCCGCATCTTTCAACAAGTGATAGGAAAACAATAATATGGAAAAACGATCTTTACTTCTCAAATACGGCGAGCTCATTCTCAAGGGCGACAACCGCTCCTACTTCGAAGCCTGTCTTCTGCGGCAGGTGCGCCGCAAGCTCAAGCCCTTGGGCGAATTTTCCGTCTTTTGCTCTCAATCCACCGTGTTCGTGGAATCCGAGGACGATTTTCTTCTCGATCTCGCTCTGCCCGAGGTGCAGAAGGTATTCGGCATCGTCAGCGTTTCCATCGCCTACCGTGTCGAAAAACAGATGCCCGCCATCCTCGATGCCGTTGAGCGCTATATCGCTCCGACGCTGATCGGTGCGGAGAGCTTTAAGGCCGACGCCCGCCGAAGCGACAAGAAATTTCCCTTAAAATCCCCCGAGATCTGCCGCGAGGTCGGCGCGCGCATCCTCTCCGTTCTCGGCGGCAGAGCGCCGCGCGTGGACGTACACGATCCCAAGGAGACCGTCTGGGTCGAGATCCGCGACAGCTGGGCCTACGTTCACGCCAAGAAATGGCCCGGAGCGGGCGGGATGCCCTACGGCACGGCCGGCCGCGCCCTGCTTCTGCTCTCGGGCGGGATCGACTCTCCCGTGGCGGGCTGGCGCATCGCCAAGCGCGGCGCCTTTCTCGACGCGCTCCACTTCGAGAGCTTTCCCTATACCTCCGAGAGAGCCAAGGAAAAGGTCGTGGAATTGGCGCGAAAGCTCTGCGAATACACCGACACGGTCAATTTTGCCTGCATCCGTCTGACCGATCTTCAGCTCGCGTTAAAGGACGCCTGCCGTGAGGAATACTTCACCATCATCCTGCGGCGCAGTATGATGCGCCTTGCCTGCCGCGTAGCCGCAAGGCAGGGCTGCGGCATCGTCGTCACGGGCGAATCGCTCGGGCAGGTGGCAAGCCAGACGATGCGCGCCATCGCCACTACCGACGCCGTGGCCACGCTCCCCGTGCTCCGTCCCCTTTGCGGAATGGACAAGGAAGAGATCGTCCGCACCAGCCGCGAGATCGACTGCTTCGAGACCTCTATTCTCCCGTACGAGGATTGCTGTACCGTCTTTACCCCGCGCCACCCGAAGCTCAATCCGACGCTTGACGAGGTCGAGGCCGAGGAAGCAAAGCTTGATCTTGTGCGGCTCGAGAACGAGGCCTATGCCTCATTGGAATTTTTCCGCGTGGACCGCGCGGGAAGGGAGGAAGTATGAGAGGAAAAGCCATTGCAAAATCCATTTTCAAGGCCATCGGACTGATGGCGCTGTACGAGGTCGTTCTCGTCACGATCGCAAGCATCTTCTCCGCCATTTATACCATACGCTATTATTCCTTGGGCGAGGAAGGCCTGTTTGAGTTTATTTTCCGCTTCTCCTACGAGATCCAGCTCTTTGCCACGCTGGTGTTCTTCGGGCTGATCGCGCTGATCTACCGCAAGAAGACTCTCTCGGCAACGGGACTTCGTCCCTGCCGTCCGCTCGGTGCGGTGGCAGGCGGCGTGATGGGCTTCGGCGCGTACTTCGGCGTGGTTGTGATTCTCGTCTTTCTGAGCCTGATCCCTTCCTTTGTCGAGTCGATGGAGCAGTACCAAGGCTCGATGGAAGAGATCTCCGCCGCCAACCCCGCGATCTGGGCGCAGATCGTTCTGATCTGTCTGATCGGCCCGCTGGTAGAGGAGATTCTTTGCCGCGGCCTCATTCAGAACACGCTTCTGAAAACCGTCAAGCCCGCCGTGGCCATCTCGATCTCGGCGCTGATGTTTGCCATTCTTCACGGCAATCTCTATCAGGGCTGTTACACCTTTGCGCTCGGGCTTCTTTTGGGGTATCTGGCCTATCGCTTCGGCTCGATCCTGCCCGCGGTGTTCCTGCACGCCACCTATAACAGCGCCAGCGCCGTTCTTTCGATCCTCTCGGATCACGGCGTGAGCGACGAGACGATGGATCTTGTCTATTTTGCCCTTTGCGGCTTTTGCGTCATTTGCATTCCGCTGGGCATCGCCCTGCTTCGCTTTGCGCTTCACGACACCCCCAAGCCCGCACCCACCCGCAACGAAGAGATGCCCACTTACCAAGGAGATCTTATGGCTGCCCCCGAATTTCTGATCGTCGGCCTCGGAAACCCCGATGCCAAATACGCCCTCACCCGCCACAACTGCGGCTTTTTGGCGCTCGATGCCATTGCCGAGCGGGAAGGCATTGCCGTCAACAACCTGCGCTTCCGTTCCCTGACGGGAGAGGGGATGCTTAACGGCAAGAAGGTGCTTCTGATGAAGCCGCAGACCTATATGAACCTCTCGGGCGAGGCCGTGGCCGCGGCCGCGCGCTTCTACAAGCTCCCGCCCGAGCGCATTCTCGTGCTCTTTGACGACGTCAACTTCAAGCCCGGCACCTTCCGCATCCGTCTGTCCGGCTCGGCAGGCGGGCACAACGGCATCAAAAGCATCATCTCCTGCCTCGGAAGCGACGCCTTTTGCCGTGTCAAGCTCGGTGTGGGTGCTTTGCCCGAGGGCTGGGATATGATGAATTGGGTGCTCGGCAAGCTCCCGCCCGAGGATCTCGAGCATATCCGCGCCGCCTTTCCCGACGTGCACGCCACCGCGCGCTTTTTCGTGCTCGGTGAGACGGAAATAGCCATGCAGAACTTCAACGGAAAGGAGCACTGACCGTGCCTGCCTTCCGTCTTTGCGCGATGGAGTCGGAGACCGTCTGCGGCAACGACCTTACCATCACCCTTCCCGATTCGATCGAGCTGCGCCTTTGCCGCCGTCCCCCGAACGAGGCTCTTGCCGAGGTCATCGCAGACGCCGACGGGCTCTGGTGCAGTAAAGCCCCCATCACCGCCGAGGTGATGGACGCCTGCCCGAATCTGCGCTATATCGGACTGACGGCCACGGGCTACAACAACGTGGACGTGGCCGCCGCGGCCGCGCGCGGGATCACCGTCACCAACATCCCCGATTATTCCACGAACGCCGTCGCACAGATGACCGCGGCCTATCTTCTGCAATTTGCCACGAATCTGATCGACTACGTTTCGTCCACCCGCCGCGGGGATTGGACGAGATCGCCCTTTTTCTGCTATTTTCCCTATCCGCTCACCGAGCTTTGCGGCAAGACCCTCGGCATTTTCGGCCTCGGTGCGATCGGAAAACGGGTCGCCGTCATCGGAGAAGCGCTGGGAATGAAGATCCTCTATCACTCCCGCACGAAAAAGGACGTGCCTTACGAATTTGTCTCGCGTGAGGAGCTGTTTTCCCGCAGTGACTTTCTTACGCTCCACTTACCGCTTTCCGCCGATACGGAAAAAATGATCGACAAAAAGGCGCTTTCGTCGATGAAGCCGAGTGCGTATCTGATTAACACCGCCCGCGGCGGGCTGATCGACGAGGATGCCTTGGCCGAGGCCTTGAAAAACAAAACGATCGCGGGCTTTGCGGGGGACGTGCTCACGCTTGAGCCGCAAAGAGCCGACTGCCCCCTTACGGGGCTGGAAAACTGCTACCTGACCCCGCACGTTGCCTGGGCGCCGAAGGAAACGCGAGAGCGGCTTCTTTCCATTCTGACGGAAAACCTTCTCTCCTACCTCAAGGGCTGTCCGATCCATTGCGTGACACCGCCATTCACATCGGCGTCATAAAAACAGATTACCATCAAGAAAAAAAGGAGAAACGCTATGAACACCAACATCAAACCCAAAAAGATCGGTCTTACCGTCGGCATCATTCTGATCGTGCTTGTCCTTCTCGTGGTCGGCTTTAACTGCTTTGAGATCGTTGAGCCCGGTCACACGGGCGTGGTCGTCACCCTCGGTAAGGTCAACGACGGCGTACTCGGAGAGGGTATGCACTTCAAGATCCCCTTTGCCCAGCAGGTGATGCAGGTTGACAACCGCATCCTCAAGCTCGAGGTTACCACCGAGGCCTTTTCCAAGGACCTTCAGACCGTCTCCACCGTGATCGCCATCAACTACCGCGTCGATTCCGCCCAGAGCCAGAGACTGTATAAAAACGTCGGTATGAGCTACGAGACCATCCTCGTCGTGCCCGCCGTCAACGAGGTGCTCAAGGCCATCACCGCGCAGTACACCGCCGAGGAGAGCGTCACCAACCGTGCCATCATCTCCGACGGACTGATTAAAGGCCTCAACGAAAAGCTCAACCAAGAGGGCCTTTACGTCACGGACGTGAACATCATCAACTTTGACTTCTCCGAGGCCTTCATCACCGCCATCGAGGAAAAGCAGGTTGCTCAGCAGCAGCTTTTGAAGGCGGAGACCGAAAAGCAGACGGCCATCACCAACGCCGAAGCCGAGGCAGAGACCATCCGCATCCGCGCGCAGGCCGAGGCCGAGGCCAACACCACCGTCAGCCAATCGCTGACCGAGATGATTATCGAAAACAAGAAGATCGAAAAATGGAACGGTGAGCTGCCTCAGGTTACGGGCGGTGCTGAGCCGATCATTTCTCTGAACTGATCCGAGCCAATCGACGGGGCTTTTTTGCCGCAAGGTAAAAAAGCCCTTTTCTCTTGTAATTTTTCTCGCGATATGGTATGATGGGGCATAGACTTGCAGAAAGGAACAGGCTCGTGCAACTCCCTACCGCTCTTCGCGACCGCCTTCTTGATGATCTGGGAGAGAAAGAGGCGGCGGCGCTGTTTTCCGCCCTTACGCTCTCTCCCTGCCGTGCCCTGCGCTACGACCCCGAAAAGGTCTCGCACGACGCGCTTTCGGCCGCGCTCTCCGAGGGGCTTGGGGAAAAAGTTCCCTTTCTTCCCTTTGCACACTATTTTTCGCACGAGGCCATCGGCTCGCTTGCCCTTCATCACGGCGGGGCGATCTACGTGCAGGATGCCGCCGCCATGGCACCCGTGGCCGCGCTGGGAGAGGAGAAGGCCCACGCGATTCTCGATCTGTGCGCCGCACCGGGCGGCAAGAGCCTGCAGGCCCTCTCACTTCTCGACGAGGGCGGCGTTCTCGTTTCCAACGAGCCGAACCCCGTCCGCCGCAAGGCGCTGATGCAAAATCTCGAGCGCGCGGGCGTCAAGCAATGCCTTGTCACCGACTGCGACGGCACTTCGCTTCCCAAAGACTGGGAAGGCGCGTTTGATCTGGTGCTGTGCGACGCTCCCTGCTCCGGCGAGGGGATGCTCCGCAAAGAGCCGAGCGTGGCCGAGCTCTGGTCGCCCGAGCGTGTCGGAGAGCTGGCCGCGATCCAAAAGGAGCTTTTGGAGCAGGCCGCGCGGGTGCTGTGTGAGGGGGGTCGCCTTCTCTACGCGACCTGCACCTGGTCGAGAGAGGAGAACGAGGATCAGCTTCTCGCCTTCCTTGCCCGTCACCCCGAGTTTTCCTTTGAAATGCCGTCTCAGGCCGTGGCAAAGCACGCCACGCCCACCGAAAACGGCTTCTGTCTGCGCTTTTATCCCCACCGCTTTCGCGGCGAGGGGCAGTTCTGCGCCGTGCTGAGAAAAAGAACTTCGGGCGCGCCGCGCCCCTTTCAACTGCCTTCGCCTACCAAAAAGCCGCATCCCGACGAAAAGACCGTGCGCGCCTTTCTGGCGGACACGCTGACCGAGATCCCCCCGTGGGCGCTTCTTTGCCGCGGCGAATTTTGGTTTCTCTGTCCCCCGTCCCCGATTCCGACCGACGGTGTCGCCGCACCGGGCGTTTGCATCGGTTCGGTGCAAAAGGGGAGAGTCGTGCCGCATCACCGCTTTTTTCTCGCCTTTGCCGCGCGCTTTCGCCGCAGGATCACCCTTCCCCTGTCCGACGGGCGTATCACGGCCTATCTGCGCGGGGAAGAGCTTGCGATCGAGGCCGAAGCGGGCTGGTCGGTGCTCTTTGCCGACGCCTGCCCTCTCGGCGGCGTTAAGCTGAGCGGAAACCGTGCCAAAAATCACTATCCCAAGGGCCTTCGAAGGCCCTGAAACGAGGCTGTTATGTACGATGAACTGACCCGTGTTGACATTCAGAAAATGCAGGAAGAGATCGACTACCGCATCTCTCTGCGCCCCGCCCTTCGCGCCGAGGTTCAGCAGGCGCGCGAGCTGGGGGATCTGAGTGAGAACGACGAATACCGCACCGCCAAGCGCGAAAAAGGAAAGAACGATTCCCGCATCCGCTATCTGCAAAATATGATCGCCACCGCCAAGATCATCGAGGATCGCTCCGCCGAGGATGAGATCGGCCTGTTCGATCGTGTGACCCTGTATATTGAAGAGGACGATTGCGAGGAAGAGTGCCGCCTGGTCACCACCCTGCGCGAGAACGTGCTCGAGGGCTGTGTGTCCAAGGAGTCCCCGCTCGGCAAGGCCCTGATGGGCAAAAAAAAGGGCGATCGCGTTTGCATCTCGCCCACGCCGAACTACTCGTATTGGGTCGTTGTCCGCGCCATTGAAAAGGGCACGGATGACGCCGATCTTCCCATCACTTCCTATTAAAATAAGGAGAGATTACGATGAAAAAAATCCTTTCTGCTCTCATAGCCTTGCTTCTCATGGCCCTTTGCGGTCTTTCCGTTTTTGCGGCCGGAGATGCCGTGACCGCCGTTTCGCTTGACGGCTCCGTTCCCGTCGCGGGGATGACTCCGTCTCAGATGACGCTTTCCGAATTTCGTGTTTACGCGCAGATCGCAGGCTTTTCCCGCTATCTGTCCGAGATGAACGGGGAGTATTCCTACGTCGAGCTGTGGGAGAAAAAAAGCGGTGCGGACAGCTTTGTTGCCCTCGGCGCGAGCGATGCCTTTATTGCAGGGGAGAGCTACCGCAGAACGGTGACGGTCACCGTCCTGCGCGACATTACCGTGCCGTCGACCGTACCGGCCACCTTCCACACCAAAGCGGCGACCTGCACCGTACAGGAGAAGGTCATTACGGTCTCTTTTGAATACGTGGCTCTCGAAGCCGATCTTTCGCCCGTGGTGACGCTGAAAAACAGCGCCAAGGAGCTTGACCGCCCCTACGACGGTAAGACGGACACGCTGAGCGTTGAATTTGAAAAGAAAACGGGGCTGAATTACCGCATTGAGTGGTACCGCGACAACACCCTTCTTCCCGAAGAGACGGGCGATACGGTCAAGATCCGCAACGTGAAGGATTCCGGCACGTATTTTTGCCGCGTGATCGCCTCGCCCGCTCTGGCCGCGGCCTCTGCCAAGCAGGAATACGCGACCGATTCCCAAAAGGTCAATTTTTCCATTTCCCCGGTCGAGCTGACCGTGCTTCTTGACGACGTTCAGAAAAACCTCTTCGAGCGCGATCCCGAATTTACCTACGAGATCATCGGGGACTACTACGACGAGCTGATCGGAGAGCCCGCGCGCGAGGAAGGCGAGGACGTCGGCACCTACGAGATCTACGTCGGCACGCTCGGCTTTGATCCTTCCGTTGCCGACAACTACTATATCTATGAAGGCAGCGCGGTCTTCGAGATCCTGCCCATCGGAGAGCTTCCTTTTTCCGCCGTTACCGTCTTTGCGGATGATTCCCGCGTGGTCGGAAAGGACGGCGCAACGGTGCGCATTCAAGCCACCAAAGGAGCGATCCCTGCAGGAGCTTTGCTGACGCTGACCCGCACGAGCGATGATGATCGCTCTTCCCTGCGCACGCTCGCGCGTGAGGATCTGATTACCGCGCTGACCGTTTCTCTGATTGATCCGGACGATATCGAGCTCGATTTTGCCAGCCACGCGCGCTTCCGCTTGCAGATCCCGCTGACCGAGGAGGTCGCAAAGCAGCAGAATGCTTATACCATCGGCGCGCATTTCTACAACGGTGTCAGCTACGAGCTGCTTCCGACCAAGGTCAAAGTCGTCGGTGAGGTCACGTATATCGAAATCGAGATCAGCAGCGCAGGTTCCGTGGCGCTTTCCGTCGGGGATCTCGTCGAGGTGATTGAGCCCCAGAATCCGACCGTGCCCGACGAGCCCGCCTCGGGTGAGCCCGACGGGCAGGATGAGCGCGACAGCACGATTCTTTGGATCATCATCGGTGTCATCGGCGCGATCGCGCTGGGCATCGTAGTCTTTACCTTGATCTGGTCGAGAAAAAACCATACCGAGCATGAAAAGCACGATGAGGATGAGGACGTAGCCGTATTCTTTGACGTCGAGCGGGAGCAGGAAGCTGCCCCGTCTGCCGAAAAGCCCGAAAAGGAAAAGGCCGACGCAAAGGAAAACGGTGGCTCGGGACGCGTGGTTTCCTTTGAGGATCTGGAAGAATGATGAAAAAAAGACTCGTTGTCTTCGATTTGGACGGGACGCTTGCCGCGCCGGGGCAGGCCGTAAGTGCCGAGGCGATCCGAATCCTTCGCTCGCTGGAAGAGGACGGCCTTCGCATTGCCATTTCCAGCGGAAAGCCGACCTTTTACCTCTGCGGCTTTGCCCGTCAGCTCGGTCTGAAAGAGCCGCTTTTGGTGGGCGAAAACGGCGCGGTCCTTCAAGTGGGAGTCAAGCTGCCGCCGCCTGTTTTTCGCACCTCGCCCATTCCCGAAGCAACACGGGCGGCTCTTGTTGCCTTGCGTCAAATCTTGGAGCGCTCCTTTCCCGACCGCATCTGGTATCAGCCGAATGAGACGGCGCTGACTCCCTTTTTCGCTCATCCCGAGGACGTTTTGCCCTTGCGTGAGTTGATCGCGGATTTCGTCAAGCCCGAAATGCTCCTGACGGTGTACGAGCATCCCGATTGCTTTGATATCGTTTATTCCGCGCTTTCCAAAAAAAGCGGGATTCGCTTGCTGTCCGATCAGACGGGCATCGACCCTTCCGAGATGATCGCCGTGGGCGATTGGACGAACGATTACCCGATGTTTGAGGCAGTCGGCACTTCCATCGGCATTCATCTGCCCGAGCCCGACCGTGCAAGCTACGACGTGCCGGATCTGATCGCGGCTCTGCAAACCATTCAACAAATCATCCAACAGGAGACCCTATGAGCTTTTTCTTACACACGACCCTCGGTCAGATTCTGATGACCTTTTTCGTTTCTATGGTGCCGATCATCGAGCTTCGCGGTGCGCTTCCCTTGGCAACGTCGAGCGGCTTGAGTCCTTGGATCGCCATTCCCGTTGCGGTGGTGGGAAATCTCGTTCCCGTGCCGTTTATCATCCTTTTCATCCGCAAGATCTTCTCTTGGATGCGACGCCTTTTACCGCGACTCAATTCCCTTGTGGATCGCTTGGAAGAAAAGGGGAAAAGCAAGCGCGATCTGATTAACAAGGGGGCGTTTTGGGGGCTGTTCATTCTCGTTGCCATTCCCTTGCCCGGCACGGGTGCTTGGACGGGTGCGCTTGTCGCGGCGATGCTTGATCTGCGTCTGAAGAGCGCTTTCCCCGCCATCGCGCTGGGGGTGGTCGCCGCGGGCATCGTCGTTGCCTTCGCTTCCTACGGCGCCGCAAGCCTTTTCGCCTGACCTACTTTCTTTTGGAAAAAGAAAGTAGGCAAAGAAAACTTTATGCTCGGGTTTACTAAATAAAAGAAGTCTTGCTTTTCTATCCCGAGAATCTACTTTTCTAAAAAGTAGGCAAAGAAAACTTTAAACTCGCATTTACTAAATAAAAAAGCTCAACGTCCGTGTCCCGACAATTTACAAAAAAGCATAGAGACACAAATGGGTGATGCTCTTCGGTAGGGGCGAACTGCGTTCGCCCGCAGGCGTTCAAAGAACGCCCCTACGGATAAAAAATTGAT
>JAZRZQ010000064.1:0-25722 GCA_045601445.1 Eubacteriales bacterium
TGATACTCCGCTTGGAGTATCACGCCAATTCTACACAGCTTTTTTTCTTTATCACTTTTTATGCCGCAGAGCCCTGCTCGATGAAGGTCAGGTAGTCCTGAACGGCTTCACGGGCCTTGGTGACGCGGGAGAGGTACTCCGAGTTGATCTTGCTGTAATTGACGTCCGTGCCGGGCTGGCCGTCAATACTGCCGACGCCGCGGAAGATGTATTCCATCCCACCGAAGTTGTAGCCGATCACGGGATCGTAAACACGGTTGGACAGCGCGATCTCAAGCATTTCAATCGAGTCGGTATCCATCACGATCTGCTTGCCGAGCACCTGCTCGAAGAAAGCGGGGGTCAGAGTATCCACGGAGTAGTAGCTGAAGGCCTCGAGGAAATAGGCGCACATTTCTCTGCCGCTGGCAAAGCCGGCCTTTTCGTAATCCTTGGCGGGATCATTGTCAACGGTGACGGGAATGCCGTAGCCACCGAGGTCAAAGGAGATGGGAGCGTAGTACTTTTCCTGCTCTGCATTCATCTTGGGATAGGGCAGAATGCCGAGCTGATACTGAACGTCGCCCCAATTCAGAAGAGAACCGATGTTACAGGAATAGAAGGTAGCAAGTCCGCTGCGGAATACATTGCCGCCGGAAAGGCCCTCGCAGTTCATACGAACCGGAGAGGTCAAAACGGTGCGGCAAGCTTCCCAAGCGTCAAGCAGCTCGCGGGAGGGGGTGGCGGGGATTACAATCTCGCCTGCAGAGGAGTAGGTGGAAACGGTCACGCCGCAGCCGAGGGGGTGATAAATGTCTGCGCTGTAACCGCAGGTATAGCCGAAGCGGTCCTTGTTGTAGGTGGCAACCTGTCCGTCACCGTCAACGTCAGCGGCCGTGCCGACCATCACCTGCTGCATTCTCTCAAGCGTCCATTTTCCGTCGCGCACATCCTGATACAAATTGGCGTTTTCGTCCCAGCCCTTGACAAATTCCGTATTGAAGAAGAGGGCGTTGACCCAACGGTCATCAACGGTGCAGGCATCACCCGTGACAAAAAAGACCTTACCGAGCATATTGAGACCCTCGATCGCCTCTTGGTCGATCCAGGTCTTGGTCAGATCAATGTTTTCCAGCTGGGTCATATCGACCATCAGCGAGTTCTTGGCAAGGTTGCGCATATCCTTTGCGCTGGCAAAGATAAAGTCGCAAATGTATTCACCGGTCATCAGCGGCTCGCGCAGGACGGTGGTAATGGAAGCTTCTCGGATCTCTGAGATCTTACAGTTGTAATCGGTTTGAAGCTGAGCATTTCTTTTAAACACGGCGTCGTTGACCTTCTCACCGTTTTGAGCTGCCGCGTAAACCTCGACGTGGTTGAGGTGGGCGGCACTTCTCTGCTTGGTGTAGAAGACAAACTCGTGTCCCTTAAGATCCTTTTTCTCGGCGGTGTACTGAGAGGAGAGATCCTCGGTGGTGGACTGCTCTTCCTGCTTGGACTCGTTTTGTTCGCCCGTAGCCGTTTGCGTGGAGGCAGAATCGCCCTGACAAGCGACGAGAAGCAAGCTGCTGAGCATCAAAAGGGCAAGAAGAAGCGCGCCGATTCGATTCCCGGTCGCAATTTGTTTCATCGGATAGATCCTTTCTGTCTGTTTTCTTTCCCAATCGGGAGTTTTTTTCGCAATCTCATCATAACACGTATTATATTGCTCGTCAAGGCGAAAATATTGCTATTTTTTTGCACGATATTGCTCAAGACAAAAAAAGAACCGAAAGCCAAATGGCTTTCGGTTCTTGAGAAAAGGCTTATGCCGTTGCCTCGTCAGCGTTAACGAAGGTGAGATAATCCTCTACGGCTTCACGGGCCTTGCTGACCCTTTCGCGATACTTCGCGGTGAAGTTGTCGTAGTTGATATCGGTACCGGGCTGATCGGAGAAGCCGCCGCACTCGGCAAACAGCGTTCTCATACCGCCGAAGTTGTAGCCAACAACGGGGTCATACTGTCTGTTCTCGATGGCGATCGCGACCATTTCGATCGAGTCGGCGTCCATGGCGATCTGCTTGGCAAGAACCTGATCGAAGAAGGCGGGGGTCAGGGTGTCTCTGGAGTAGTAGCTGTAAGCTTCCAGGAAGTAGCCGCACATTTCTGCGCCGCTGGCAAAGCCTGCCTTCTCGTAATCCTTGGCGACGTCGTTGTTCACGGTAATCGGGATGCAGTAGCCGCCGACGGAGAAGTTCATCGTGGTGATGTACTCCTTCTGCTCCTCGTTTCTCTTCGGATAAGGAAGAACGCCGAGGTGGAACTTCTGGCTACCCCAGTTCAAAAGCGCACCGGTGTTGACGGCGTAGAAGGTGGCAAGACCGCCGCGGAAGATGTTACCCGAGGGGAGATTGTCAACCGAGAAGCGCAGAGGAGAGGTGATGAGAGGTCTGAGGTCTGCCCAGATGTCAAGCAGCTCACGGGAAGGAGAAATCGGGATCTCAAGGTTACCGTCAACGATTTCGGTGACGTAGCCGCCGGAAGCAGCAACGTGCGCCCAGTTACCGAGAACGTTACCGGCCATATAGCCGTAAATGTCCTTCTGGTAGGTGGCAACCTGTCCGTCACCGTCCATATCGGCTGCGGTAGCCTGCATGATCTCGAGCATTCTGGCGTTGGTCCACTTGCCGTCACGAACCTCTTGGTAAAGGTTGGCCTCGGGGAAAGCAGCCTCAACGAGCTCGAGGTTGAAGAACATAGAGAGCGCCCAACGGTCGTCAATGGTGCATCCGTCGCCGGTCAAAAAGAAGGTCTTACCGGCCATGTTGAGACCCTTAAGAGCGTCCTGATCCCACCACTCCTTGGTAAGATCAACGTTTTCCAGGGTAGCAACGTCAACCAAAAGATTGTTCTTGGAAAGGCCGCGGGCATCGGTCGCGCGGATAAAGAGGAAGTCACAGATGTACTCACCGGTGATGAGCGGCTCACGGACAACGGCCGCAACGTCGTTATCGCGGATCTCGCTGATCTTGCAGTTGTAGGTGGTCTGAAGCTGAGCGTTTCTCTTGAACACAGCGTCGTTGACCTTGTCACCGTTGGGTTCTTCGGCGTAAACTTCAATGTGGTTCAAGTGGACCGAGGTGGTATTTCTGGTATAAAACACGAATTCGTGTCCCTGAAGGTCCTTGACTTCTGCGTCATAGATCGTAGAGGTGTCGGCCTCAGTCTGCGTCTGCTGCTGGCCGCCTTGGGTCGCGTTCTGCTGGCCCTGGGTGGTCTTAGCCTCATCCCCCTGACAGCCGAACAGGAACACGGTGCAAACCATCACGATGGCGAGCGCCAGGCAAAGAATGCGGCTGAAGGTTTTGTTTTGCATCGTTTTTGTTTCCTTTCTGTCAATCATTTTACCTTGTATAAGGTAGACTTATTCTACTCCTTCCACCCCCGTTTGTCAATCGTTTGTTAACATTTTTGATGAAATGTATTCATTTTTCGCGCTTGAGTTAGTCATCTTGCCGCAAGGCGCTTTCTCCCTCTTTCGGCAATGCGCTGTTGCGGACAAAAAAGCCACTCCCCTCGGAGAAGGTTCGTACGAACAAAATACAAAAAAACGGCACTCTCCGCAAGGGAGAGTGCCGCAAAAGAAAACGGTTGGATTTAAGCAGTTACCTCGTCAGCGTTAACGAAGGTGAGATAATCCTCTACGGCTTCACGGGCCTTGCTGACCTTTTCGCGGTACTTCGCGGTGAAGTTGTCGTAATTGATATCGGTACCGGGCTGATCGGAGAAGCCGCCGCACTCGGCAAACAGCGTTCTCATACCGCCGAAGTTGTAACCGACAACGGGGTCATAGTTCTTGTTTTCAATGCCGATGGCAACCATTTCGATCGTGTCGGAGTCCATTGCGATCTGCTTGGCAAGAACCTGATCGAAGAAGGCGGGGGTCAGAGTATCTCTGGAGTAGTAGCCGAAGGCCTCGAGGAAGTAAGCACACATTTCCGCACCGCTGACAAAGCCGGCCTTCTCGTAATCCTTGGCGACGTCGTTGTTCACGGTCGTGGGGATGGAGTAGCCGCCGACACTACCGAAGTTCATTGCGGTGAGGTACTCCTTCTGCTCCTCGTTTCTCTTCGGAAGCGGAAGCACGCCGAGGTGGAACTTCTGGTCGCGCCAGTTCAGAAGCGCACCGGTGTTACAGCCGTAGAAGGTGGCAAGACCGCTGCGGAAGACCGTACCCGAGGGAATATTGTCAACCGAGAAGCGCAAAGGAGAGGTCAGAAGAGGTCTGAGCTCTTCCCAGATATCGAGCAGCTCACGGGAAGGATATACGGGGATCTCAATTTTGCCGTCAACCATTTCGGCAACGGAGCCGCCGGAAGCCGCGACGTGGATCCAGTTGCCCTGAATGTTACCGGCCATATAGCCGTAGATGTCCCTCTGATAGGTGGCAACCTGTCCGTCGCCGTTCAAGTCGGCTGCGGTGGCCTGCATGATCTCGAGCATTCTGGCGTTGGTCCACTTTCCGTCACGAACCTCCTGATAGAGGTTGGCGTCGGGGAAGGCGGCCTCAACAAGCTCAAGGTTGTAGAACACAACCGTTGCGTGGCGCTCGTCAATGGTGCAGGCGTCGCCGGTCATAAAGAAGATCTTGCCTGCCATATTGAAGCCCTTGAGAGCGGCGGGGTCCCACCAATTCTTGTTGAGGTCGATGTTCTCCAAGGATGCCATATCAACCAGAAGGTTGTTCTTGGAAAGGGCTCGAGCCTCGCCGGCACGAATGTAAAGAAAATCACAGATGTACTCACCGGTGATGAGCGGCTCACGGACAACGTCGGCAGCCTTCGCGTCGCGGATCTCTGAGATCTTGCAGTTGTAGGTGCTCTCAAGCTGAGAGTTTCTCTTGAACACGGCGTCGTTGACCTTGTCACCGTTGGGTTCTGCGGCAAAAACCTCGTTGTGGTTCAGGTGAGCCGAGGTTACGTGCTTCACGTAGAACACGAATTCGTGGCCTTGAAGGTCCTTGACTTCCGCGTCGTAGATCGTAGAGGGGTCGGGGCCGGTCTGAGTCGGCTGCTGGCCGCCTTGGGTCGCGTTCTGCTGGCCCTGGGTGGTCTTAACATCGTCACCCTGACAGCCGAACAGGAACACGGTGCAAACCATCACGATGGCGAGCGCTAAGCAAAGAATACGGCTGAAAGCTTTGTTTTGCATCGGTTTTGATTCCTTTCTGTCAGTGATTTTACCTTGTTTCAGGTTGTCTTATTTTACTTCATTCTATGCTTTTTTGTCAATCGTTTGTTAACGTTTTTGTTTCACGTTATGAATCGTTTGTTCTCGAATTTGTCGATTTTGCACATAGCACCGCCACAAAATCTGCCTTTTGCAGCGATGCTTGAGGATAACAAAACGGCACCCTCCGCAAGGGAGAGTGCCGCAAAAGAAAACGGTTGGATTTAAGCGGTTGCACCTTCGGCGTTAACGAAGGTCAGATAATCCTCAATGGCTTCACGGGCCTTGCTGACCTTTTCGGTGTACTTGGCGGTGAAGTTGTCGTAGTTGATGTCGGTACCGGGCTTGTCGGAGAAGCCGCCGCACTCGGCGAACAGGGTTCTCATACCGCCGAAGTTGTAGCCGACGACGGGATCGTAGTTCTTATGCTCAATGGCGATGGCGATCATTTCGATCGTATCGGAGTCCATGGCGATCTGCTTGGCAAGAACCTGATCGAAGAAGGCGGGGGTCAGAGTATCTCTGGAGTAGTAGCCGAAGGCTTCCAGGAAGTAGCCGCACATTTCTGCGCCGCTGGTAAAGCCGGCCTTCTCATAATCCTTGGCGACGTCGTTGTTCACGGTCGTGGGGATGCAGTAGCCGCCGACGTTCGAGAAGTTCATCGTGGTGAGGTAGTCCTTCTGCTCCTCGTTTCTCTTCGGATAAGGAAGAACGCCGAGGTGGAACTTCTGGTCGCCCCAGTTCAAAAGCGCACCGGTGTTGCAGGCGTAGAAGGTGGCAAGACCGCCGCGGAAGACAGTACCCGAGGGGAGAGTGTCAACCAGCATACGCAGGGGAGAGGTGATGAGAGGTCTGAGCTCAGCCCAGATATCGAGCAGCTCACGGGAAGGAGATACGGGGATCTCAATATTGCCGTCGACAATTTCGGCAACGTAGCCGCCGGAAGCAGCAACGTGTGCCCAGTTACCCTGAACGTTACCGGCCATATAGCCGTAAATGTCCTTCTGGTAGGTGGCAACCTGTCCGTCACCGTCCAAGTCGGATGCGGTGGCCTGCATGATCTCGAGCATTCTGGCGTTGGTCCACTTGCCGTCGCGAACTTCCTGATAGAGGTCGGCATCGGGGAAAGCAGCCTCAACGAGCTCGAGGTTGAAGAACATAGACAGCGCGTGGCGCTCGTCAATGGTGCAGGCATCGCCGGTCATAAAGAAGGTCTTGCCTGCCATGTTGAAGCCCTTGAAGGCAGCCGGATCCCACCAATTCTTGGTGAAATCAATGTTTTCCAGAGAAGACATATCAACCAGAAGGTTGTTCTTGGAAAGGCCGCGGGCTTCGCCTGCGCGGATAAAGAGGAAGTCACAGATGTACTCACCGGTGATCAGAGGCTCACGGACAACGTCGGCAACCTTCGCGTCGCGGATCTCGCTGATCTTGCAGTTGTAGGTGCTCATAAGCTGAGAGTTTCTCTTGAACACGGCGTCGTTGACCTTGTCACCGTTGGGCTCTTCGGCATAAACCTCGTTGTGGTTCAAGTGAGCCGTGGTCAGATGCTTCACGTAGAACACAAACTCGTGTCCCTGAAGGTCCTTGACTTCTGCGTCATAGATCGTAGAGGGGTCGGGGCCGGTCTGAGTCGGCTGCTGGCCGCCTTGGGTCGCGTTCTGCTGGCCCTGGGTGGTCTTAACATCGTCACCCTTACAACCGAACAGGAACACGGTGCAAACCATCACGATGGCGAGCGCCAGACAAAGAATACGGCTGAAAGTTTTGTTTTGCATCGGTTTTGTTTCCTTTCTGTCAATCAATTTGCCTTGTATAAGGTAGCCTTATTTTACTTCATTCTATGTTTTTTGTCAATAGTTTGTTAACAAATTTGATGAAAAATATTAATTTTTTGTTCTTGCATTCGTCATCTTGCCAAAAAGCGTTTTCTTTCTCTTGCGGCAATTTGGTATGACGGACGAAAAAGGCGCTCCCCTCGAAGAAGGCTCGTACGAACAAAATACAAAGAAACGGCACCCTCCGCAAGGGAGAGTGCCGCATCAAAAGCAATTTGAAACTTAAGCGGTTGCGCCTTCCTGAATGAAGGTGAGGTAATCCTGAACAGCCTCGCGTGCCTTGTTGACGTTTGCCATATAGGTAGAGGTGAAGTTGTCGTAGTTGACGTCGGTTCCGAGGCCGGTGCCTGCACTGCCGCAAGCGTTGAACAGACCGGTCTGCATGCTACCGAAGTTGTAGCCGACGACGGGGTCGTAGATTCTGTGGGCAAGTGCGATCTCGAGCATTTCGATGGACTCGGTGTCGGTAACGAGCTGTTTGCCGAGAACCTGATCGAAGAAGGCGGGAGTCAGCGTATCCATGGAGTAGTAGCTGAAGGCTTCGAGGAAGTAAGCACACATTTCCTTACCGCTGGCAAAGCCTGCCTTCTCGAAATCTCTGTTGGGGTCGTTGTCAACGGTGTTGGGGATGGAGTATCCGCCCAGGGAGAAGAGACCGGTCAGGTAGTAGTGCTCCTGAGCCTCGTTTCTCTTCGGATAAGGAAGGATACCGAGGTCGTACTGGCTGTCAGACCAGTTCAGAATCGAACCGATGTTGCAGCAGTAGAAGGTAGCTCTGCCGGAACGGAAGAGAGAACCGGAAGCGGAGACCTGACGGTAGGGAGAGGTCAAAAGGCCGCGCAACTCACCCCAAACGTCGAGCAGCTCGCGCTTGGGCTGCAGGGGAACCTCGAGAGTACCGGAAGCATCGAACTCAGAGAGGGTAACGTTACAACCGGTCACAAAGCTGTGATCACAGTAGGCACCTGCCATATAGCCGTAACGGTCTGCCTTGGACTCAAAGGTGACCTGTCCGTCACCGTCGAAGTCAGCGGCGGTAGCGTTGACCAGCTCGAGCATTCTCGCGATGGTCCACTTGCCGTCACGAACTTCCTGATAGAGGTTGATGTTGCCTTCCATAGCCTCGATGATCTCGGTATTGAAGTACATACCTTCCATACGTCTGTCGTCGATGGTGCAGGCGTCGCCGGTGATGAAGAACACCTTACCGGCCATATTCAGGCCTTCGACCGCGTCTTGGTCGATCCAGGCCTTTTCGAGGTTGATGTTCTCAAGCTGAGTCATATCGGCAAGCAGAGAGGACTTTGCGAAGGTGCGGGCATCCTTTGCCGTAGCAAAGATAAAGTCGCAAACGTACTCACCGGTGATGAGCGGCTCGCGAAGAACAGCCTGAATGCCGCTTTCGCGAACTTCGCTGATCTTGCAGTTGTAGGTGGATTGAAGCTGGGAGTTTCTCTTAAAGACGGCGTCGTTGACCTTGTCACCGTTGGGGCCCTCCGCATAAACCTCAACCAGGTTCAGGTGCTGTGAGGTCGAGTGCTTCACGTAGAAAACGAATTCGTGCCCCTGAAGGTCCTTGACTTCGGCTTCATAGACGGCGTCCTTGTTTCCCTCTTCCTGGGTCAAGGTCTGGTTCTGCTCGGTCTTGTTCTGCTGACCCTGGGTGGTCTTAACCTCGTCACCCTTACAGCCGAACAGGAACACGGTGCAAACCATCACCAGCGCCAAAACCAGAGAGAACAGACGAACAAGCTTGGTTCTTTCCATAGGTGGTCTCCTTTGTTTCGTTGAGTGTTTCCGTTGCTCGAACGGTTACTTACAATATATCATCAAACAGTTTAAAACGCAATAGTTTTTTTGATTTTCACAAAATGTTTCAATTTCCACAAAATGTATTCATATTTTATTTATATTTTCAGCTGTCGGGACGAGCTTCGGCATCCGATACATCTCCTCGGCGGCAAAACGGGCGCGCACGACGGGGGCGTCGGAATCCATCGGGAAGCAGTAATACAGCCTCTCTTTGTTTCCGATGCCGATCACGTCACCGATCTCGTACCAGAAGAAATCGACGTTGAGGCTGTAGGACGACCAAGGGTCCTGATGATAGCAAAACGAGCCGTCGCAGGAGCGCAGGGTGATGCCGCTTCGATCCTGCCGAAGCGTCGCCTCGCCCAGCTCGTAGAGGCATTTGTGGTCACAGATCGCACCGACCCGAACGCGCGCCTCCCACTCATACGTCCCTGCCTCGAGCTCGGCGCGGACGCACTCCCTTTGCCAGCGAAACCAATCGGGAATATGGGTAAAGGCGCTCTCACCGTCCGTGGCGCACAGCGAGCCGTCCTCCTCCAGACGGTAGGTCTTCCCACAGGCAAGGCAGGTCAAACGGATGCCCTCGCCGCGCATTCGCCCTTCCCTTTCGCAGTGAGGACAGCGGTACAGAACGCGCTCGAGGCCCGTGGCACGGGTCGGCTCGGTGATGCGAATCCCCTTTTCCTTTTGCTCGGCAAAATGATCGAAGCTGAAGGCCTCATCCAGAATGGCGTCCAGCTCCTCGACGCTCTTTTCGGCCACCTCCTCACGCGTAAGAAGGCATTGTAAATCGGCCGTGACGGGAACTCTGCGAAGGCGAAGAGCGTTGTAGAGCGGATCGCGCAGGAAGCCGCCCGCGTCCGTGCGAATCAGGAGCACGGGCACAGCGAGGCGTTTGAGCATCCCGCCCAGACGGCGGGGCAGGACGGTGGCCGTCCCGTCGAGGCTGTAGCCCGCCTCGGGGTACATCAAAATGCTTCTTTTTTCCTTTTTAATAATGCGGATCATATCCAGAACGAGGGTGACGTCGGTCACGAATTTCTGGGTGGGGATACAGCCGAGCAGGCGCATCAGATTCTTTTTTCCGACAAAGGAATCGGTCGTGCTGACGATGCCGTAGGGCATCGGAAACAGAATTTTCGAGGCGATCTTCAGATCCAGAAAGCCGGAGTGATTCATCAGGATCAGATACGGGCCCTCGCCCGCCTTGTCCATACGGGTTTTGGTATAGGAAAAGCGAACGGCAAAAAGCGCGGGGATCGAAAGCAAGCGCACCAAAAGCCGAAACAGGAACGGGGGACGGATGGGCTTGACGTGGGGAATTTTCGGCTTGCGGGCGATCTCCTCCCAGGTTGATCGACGGGTTTTGATTTTCACGGACAAACCTCCAAAGCTCGTTTTTTATGCTGTCATTTTATCACAGGAGCGCATCTTTGGCAAGTCTTAACGCAAGGAAACATCTTCCTGACGCCGTCCCCTTGACATTTTGCGACGAAACGGGTAAACTCTTGAAGAATCAACAAAAAAAGAAACGGAACGAAAACGATGAAAAAATACGTGGTGCTGGATCTGGAGTGGAATCAATCCCGCCATCCGAGAGAGACGGTGCGAAGCCCCCTGTATCTGTCGGGGGAGATCATTCAGATCGGAGCGGTGCGCCTCAATCGGCGCTTTCGCATTGAAAAGGAGCTGCGGCTGTCCGTCGTGCCGCAATATTATAAAAAGGTACATCGCAAGGTCTCGCAGATCACCGGTCTTGACAACGAGGATCTGAAAAAGGGCATCCCCTTTGCCGAGGCCTACCGCAAGCTGATGAAGTTCTGCGGAAAGGATTACGCCTTTCTCACCTGGGGGCCGGACGATCTTCCGATGCTTCGCGACAATATGGTCCTGCACGGGATCGACCCCTCCTCTCTTGCCGATGCCTTTGATCTGCAGGTGATCTTTTCCCATCAGATCGCCAAGGTGGAGCACCGTCAGTTTGCGCTCTCACAAGCAATTGAAATGCTCGGAGAGGCCGCTTTCGAAGCGCACGACGCACTCAACGACGCCCACAGCACCGCGCTGATCTGCCGCCATCTGAATATGGAAGAGGGGCTGGCCGAATACCCGATGCTCGCGGGCGACATCACCTCTCACGCGCTGGAAGTGAAGGAATTGACCGTGGTGTACCCCGACAAGCTCGCCGCCATACGCGAGCTGAGCGAGACGCCGTTTCTCTCTCCGAACGGGACGGATTACCTCACGCCGAACGGGCTGGTGCCGCAAAACAGCTCCAAATACCTTTCTCTTGCCGCGGGAGACGACGGAGAGGAATATCTCGTGCGATTCCGCTTTTTCAAGACCAAGACAGGCAGGGTGCACGTCACGCGCGAGCTGTATCGGATGGATGCGGCGCTGGAAAAATTTTACGAGGACAAAAAAATCCGTCAGCAGAACAAAAAGCCCCGCCGCCGCAAAAAGAAAAAGGCCGTCGCGGCCGTGCCGTCGTAACACAAGAACAAAGAATGAGGCGCACTTCACCATGAAGTGCGCCTCAAGTCTTTTTTGCACGGCGAGAGGACTTGGCGCATACACTAACAGCAGAAGAAAACAAGTGAGAGGAGACGGATATGAGTCGAATCTGCCGTATGGGATCCGATGCGCGGCTGCTGCTCGCAGGAAACGCGCTTGCCGCCGAGGGCTGGGAAGTCATCTCGGGGGTCGGGTGCTCGAGCGAAGAGGCTGTTTATTTGTTTGCGCCGCGCGCGGGAGAGGCGGAGCTTCTTGCGCTGCTCGTGCAGGCCGAGCCGAAAAGGGGAAGTCTGATCCTTCCCTACCGAGCCTCGGAGCGCGTGAAGCGCTTCTGTGCCGAGCGGGGGCTTTTTTGCGTGGCACTTTGGGAGAACGAGGAATACCGCCGCGTCAACACCGCCGCCACGGTCAAGGGCGTTCTGGCGGAGATGCTAGCCAAAACGGGAAGGCTTCTTTCCGAAGAAAAAATCCTCGTGTGCGGCTGGGGTCAGTGCGGCAGCAGGATCGGTGAATGCTTGCGGCTTTGCGGCGCCGACGTGGCGGTGTTCAGCCGTGAAGGCAGTGCCGCCCGCGCGGCCGAAGCCGGCTTCGACGCCTTTTCGGACTGGGAGAAGGCAAGCGGCGTGTTCGACGAGGTCGTCAACACGATCGAGGACGCCGTATTCTCCCCTGCGGCCTTTCGCTGTTTTTCTCCCGGCTGCCGTCTGTTTCAGGTGGCCTCCGGCTTTTCCGGCCTTTGTGCCGAAACGCTCCTGACCCGCGGCGTCACGCTCGTGCCTTTGCCCTCTCTGCCCGCGCGCTACGCGCCCGAATCGGAAGCGAGGGTGATGGCCGAGATCATCCGACGGGAATGGAAGAAAACGAGGTAATTTGGATTGAAACCTACCGTAGGCTTTGCCCTCACGGGCTCTTTTTGCACGCTCGGCACGGCGCTTGCGCTGATGCGTGCGCTGTCCGATCGCTACCGCTTGGTGCCGATCGTTTCCGAGACGGTCGCCTCGACCGATACCCGCTTTTTCAAAAAGGAAGAGCTGCTCTCCGAGATCCGTCGGATCTGCGGACGCGAGGCCATTTGCGATCTGGTGGGCGCGGAGCCGCTCGGCCCGCGGGAGCGGCTGGATCTGCTCCTTGTTTGTCCCTGCACGGGAAACACCCTCTCCAAGATGGCCCACGGGATCACCGACACGGCCGTCACCATGGCCGCCAAGGCGCACCGACGCTGTGGCGGAAGAGTGCTGGTGGCGCTCTCCTCGAACGACTCCCTCTCGGGCTCGGCGCCGAGTCTGGGAAGGCTGTTGCAACGCGACGGCTTCTTTTTCGTTCCGCTTCGGCAGGACGATCCCGCAAAAAAGCCCTTTTCCCTGCAATTTGACCCCGACAAGGTCGCGCCCGCAATCGAGGCGGCCCTGCGGGGCGAGGCGCTTCAGCCCTTTTTTTCCGCATCATAAAGCAACAAGAGAGACGCTAAAAAGCGTCTCTCTTGTTATCTTGCTTCAGCCCAGGCGGGCACGGATGCGGGCGAGGGCCTCTTCAAAGGGGATCGAGCAAACGTAGGCGATCTCGCAGGCGATGAGATTTTCCGCGTCCTTGAGAAAATAATCGTCGGTGGTGTGGATGCGCTTTCCGTCCCCGACGGAATCCTTTTTGTGGGCGTAGATATTTTTAATCAAAAAAAGGGCATCGGCGCGGTCGTCCGAGGAGAGGGCGCGCTTGGCCGTTTCACTGCGGCGGCGAAAATCACGAATCCATTCGCTCGGCATCGCCTCGACGCGATGAAAGGCCTCCTCGATCTCATCCTCGGTCAGGGGCGGGAGCATTTTATGGATCAGATCGGCGTTGTCACAAGGAACGTACACGACGCTTCCGTTTCGGTAGAGCGGCTCGAGCACGTAATAGTCTCTGACCTCTCCCGCGAAATCGCGCGGAAGAATCTCGCGAATCTTACAGATCCCCGACTGCCTGTAACGAATGCACTCTCCTATCCGAATCATTTTGTGTCCTTTCCCGATCGGTCGCGTCAAAAGTCAAAAAAGCCCTATATTTCAACCATTTTCGGCATTATTATAACACAAAAAAACGGATTTGTGTGCGGTTTTTTTTAAAAATTTTTTATTTTTTTCCTCTTTTTTTGACCTCATTTCCCCCTTGCGGGCAAAGGAAAAGAAAAAGCGCGAGCGCGGCGGCGGAAATCGTAACGGCGTGGCCAAAAGCGCTTTTCTTTCCCCGCGCTTCCTTTTTTTCCTCTTTTTCGGGCAGAGGCGTTTCGGGTGAGGGCGCGGGCAGAGCATCTTCCCTTTCGAAAAAAGGCAGATGCGGCAGAGTCTCGCTTCGCAGAAGCTCGCACGCGCCCTCGGCGGGATCGGGGACGGGCGCGGCGGGCAGATCCTCGTAGACGGGCACGCAGAAGCTCAGCGGCAGATCGAGCAGTCCCGCCGCGGCGTAGGCCTCGTAGAGACGCGCAGACTCCGTGACGGGAGCGCTGATGCTTTGCATATACTGCCCCCAAAAATTGCGGCTCTTGCCCTCGGGCGTGCGGGAGCGCGGATCAACGTTCCATTTTTGAAGATAGAGCGTATTCTGATAGCACGCCAAATACTCCCGCGCCATTTTTTCCGCACCGCCCATAAGCCCCTTTTCCAGACTGTTCCAGCCTCGATCGCGCGCGTGCCGCGCCCCTGCCAGAACACTTGACGGGGAAGTTTTGCCCGAGGCGGAGACGTTGAGGGGATTGTAAACGCCGTCAAGAGAGGCAAGCTCCTCGGGCGAAAGCGAGAGCGAGGGAGCAACGGCGGCAAGGCTCTCCCCCGCCGTGCCGTGCCAGAGGGGGTTGCCGTCCCTTCCCTGCTCCTGCACCAGCCGCACGGCAAAAAAGGCGGGATCAAGCCCGTAGGCAAGGCTTGCCGAGGCGACCTCGGTCGCGAACGGGGCGGCCACCGTTCCCGCCAGCACGAGAGCGGTCAGCTCCGCGCCCGCACCCTCGGAGCAGCAGAGAAATTGAAACACGCCGCTCTCGAACAGAAAATTGCGTGTGTCCATCAGGTAGGCGATCGCCTCCTCGGATGCGAAGCGATAGCGCGCATCCCCGCTTTCTCCCTCACGGGCGTAGGGCAAAAACGCCTCGGACGAGAAAACGAGATTTCGCTCGGGAACGGCGCTTTCCGCGGAGACGATATCAAAAAACGCCGCGCTCCCGCCCTCCTCGGCACACAGCTCGGGTAAAAGAAGCGGGCGAAAGCTCCAGCTCGGATGCGCTCTTTTCAAGGGGCAAAGCCGCTCGCAGTAATCCCGAGGAAAGCCCAACGAGAAAAGGGCGCGGCAGGAAGCACAGTCCCCTTCCGCCCGCGCGGCAAGCGGGAACAGAAGCATCATGACACAAAGCAAAGACAGCGTGCGTTTCATTTTTTCTCCTTTTCTTATTTTTATGATCCGTTTGTCATCGGCGGATCTTTTTCCGTATGCCATCCTACCACGAAAAAAGCACAAAAAAAGCAAGATTTTGCGATGACGATTAAAGCGGGAAAAATGGGGGAACGATCAAAACAATCGAAAGAAAAACGACTTTTTTTCGCTTGACTCTTGACAAGCTTTTCCTTTCGTGGTACAGTAAGAGCAGACGAATTAGCACTCTCAAGCTTTGAGTGCTAAACGCCAAGGACGGTGAATCAAATGGAACTGAGTCAACGCAAGCGGGAGATCCTCAAGCAGGTCATCTCCACCTACATCGTCACGGGAGAGCCGGTCGGCTCGAAGGCGGTGATGGAGCAAATGAAAAAGCCCTGCTCCTCCGCAACCATCCGAAACGAGATGAACGAGCTGGAAAAGCTCGGGCTTTTGGAGCAGCCGCACACCTCGGCGGGGCGCATCCCCACGGGGCGCGGGTATCGGATGTACGTCGATTCGCTGATGGAAGAGTACCGACTGAGCTTCGAGGAGACGCTTCACATCAACTCCTTTTTATCCAAGCTCGGAAGCGACGTGGACACGCTCACGCAGAGCCTTGCCGAGCTGATCGCACAGATCACGGGCTACACCGCCATCACCTACGCCAAGGAGCGCACGGGAACGATCGAGCGCTTCGAGGGGGTCTACATTCATCCGCACAGCTTTCTTCTGGTGATGATTACCTCGAGCGGAAAGGCCATCTCGCGCCAGCTTCAGTCACTGATTCCCATCACGCCCGAGGGCTGTGAGTTTTTGATCCGCACGGTCAACGACCATCTGGCCAAAAAGGAGCTGGGCGGGATCACGATGGAGCGAATGTTCGCCATGGAAAAGGATCTGGGCGAATACAAGGCGCTGATCTCTCTTCTCCTGCAAGCCGTTTACGATGCGACGGCCGAGGTCGGCAAGGTGCACGTGGCGGTACGGGGAACGGCCAATCTCTTCGTCGAGCCTTCTCTGGCAGAGGCGGGCAACGCACACCGCATCCTTCGGGAATTAGAGGACGAGGGTGCTTTGCTGGAGCGACTGCATCAGGACTTTTCCTCCAACTCCCGCGTGCGGATCGCCTCGGACGGCGAGGGACTTGCCCGAACGAGCTTTGTGGTCTGTCCGTTCCGAATGGGAAAGGATCTGGACGGCGCACTTTGCGTGGTCGGCCCGAAGAGAATGAACTACGCCAAGGCGATGGCAAGGCTGGAATATCTGGCAAGACAAATACACACGGCAGACGGATTTGACTCTCCCCTGCCCATGATCGAAACAAAGGAAAAATAATATGGCAAAGAAAAAAGAAGAAGCAAAAAACAGCGAAGTGCTCGAAGAAAAGGAAGAGGCTGTGGCCAAGACCGAAGAAAAGAGCGAGGGCGTCGAGATTCCCGAGGAAGTCAGCGGCGAGGAGTACCGCGCGGCGCTTCTGGCGCTGGCGGCGGCACAAAAAGAGATCGCCGAGGAAAAGAAAAAGAGCGAGGAGACCGAGGATCGGTATTTGCGCATCCTTGCCGAGTACGACAATTTCAAAAAGCGCAGTGCCCGCGAGAAGGACGAGCTGTTTTTCTCCGCCAAGGCCGAGGTGATCCGCAAGATCCTGCCCGTGTTCGACAATTTCGAGCGCGCACAGAAGTTTTCCGACGGAAGCGACTACGCCAAGGGCGTGGATATGATTATTTCGCAGTTCTTCCAGATCGCCGAGTCGCTCGAGATCCGCGAGATCGCCAAGGTCGGAGATGAATTCGACCCCAATTTTCACGAGGCGGTGATGCGCGAGGAAAAGGAAGGGGTAGCCGAGAACACGGTCACCGAGGTTCTGCAAAAGGGCTACGCCGTGGCAGACAAGGTCATTCGTCACGCGATGGTAAAGGTTTCGGTCTGAATCACGCGTTTTGAAAAAATAAACATAACACAATGAAGATTTTTGATAAGGAGATATGAATTATGGGAAAGATTATTGGAATTGATTTGGGAACCACCAACTCCTGCGTTGCCGTATTTGAGGGCGGCGAGCCGGTCGTGATCCCCAACCCCGAAGGAGCAAGAACCACCCCCTCGGTCGTGGCTTTTTCCAAGACCGGAGAAAGAATGGTCGGTCAGATCGCAAAGCGTCAGGCCATCATCAACCCCGATCGCACCATTGCCTCGATCAAGAGAGATATGGGTACGTCCCGCAAGGTGGAGATCGACGGTAAGAACTACACCCCGCAGGAAATCTCCGCGATGATCCTGCAAAAGCTCAAGAGCGACGCGGAAAACTACCTCGGCACGACCGTGACCGAGGCGGTCATCACCGTTCCCGCTTACTTCTCGGACGCACAGCGTCAGGCAACCAAGGACGCGGGCAAGATCGCCGGTCTTGAGGACAAGAGAATCATCAACGAGCCGACGGCCGCGGCCCTTGCCTACGGCATCGACAAGGAACTCGAGCAGAAAATTATGATCTACGATCTGGGCGGCGGTACTTTTGACGTATCGGTGCTGGAGATCTCCGACGGCGTGTTTGAGGTGCTTGCCACCGCAGGAAACAACCGTCTGGGCGGCGACGACTTCGACGACAAGATCATCAACTGGATGGCAGATCAGTTCCAGCGCGAGCACGGCATTGACCTGCGTCAGGACAAGACCGCACAGCAGAGACTGAAGGAAGCGGCCGAAAAGGCGAAGATCGAGCTTTCCGGTATGCAGTCCACCAACATCACCCTGCCCTTCATTTACGCGGACGCCAACGGTGCGAAGAACTTCGACGCGATGCTGACCCGCGCCAAATTCAACGAATTGACCGCGGATCTCGTGGAAAAGACGATGGGCCCGACCCGTCAGGCACTCTCCGACGCCGGCCTCAAGCCCTCCGACATTTCCAAGGTTCTGCTCGTGGGCGGCTCTTCGAGAATCCCCGCCGTGCAGGAAGCTGTTAAGAACTTCACGGGCAAGGAGCCCTTCAAGGGCATCAACCCCGACGAATGCGTTGCCATCGGTGCGGCCATTCAGGGCGGCGTTCTCGGCGGCGACGTCAAGGACGTGCTTCTGCTCGACGTAACGCCCCTCTCTCTGGGTATTGAGACGCTGGGCGGCGTGTTCAACAAGCTCATCGAGCGCAACACCACCATCCCCGTCAAGAAGAGCCAGATCTACTCCACGGCGGCCAACAACCAGACGTCCGTTGAGATCCACGTGCTTCAGGGCGAGCGCGAAATGGCGCGCGACAACAAGACCCTCGGCAGATTTACCCTCGACGGAATCCCCCCTGCCATGCGCGGCATTCCGCAGATCGAGGTCACCTTCGACATTGACGCCAACGGTATCGTCAACGTAACCGCTTGCGACAAGGGAACGGGCAAGGAGCAGCACATCACCATCACCTCCTCGACCAATATGAGCGCCGAGGAGATCGAAAAGGCCGTCAAGGAAGCCGAAATGCACGCCGCAGAGGACAAGATCCTCAAGGAAAACGTGGAGACCAAGAACAACGCGGAAAACCTCGTGTTCCAGTGCGAAAAGACGCTGGCCGACGCCGGTGACAAGCTGACCGAGGAGGACAAGGCTCCCATCCAGAGCGCCGTCGAGACGCTCAAGGAAAGCCTCAAGGGCGAGGATTACGCCAAGATCAAGGCCGACTCCGAGGCTCTGACGCAGGCCCTTTACAAGGTCAGCGAGAAGCTGTATCAGGCCGCAGGCGGCGACGCCGCGCAGGGTGCGGCGGGTCAGGAGAATGCCGGTCAGGATGCAAACGGCTACTACAACGCCGATTTCACCGACGCCTCCGACGATCAAAATAAGTAAAAAAACACGCCCCCACACGCCCGAGAAGGGCGCGTGGGGGAGATGTGTGTTGACAAGGGACATATTATGGCAGAAAAACGCGATTATTACGAGGTCCTCGGCATTGACAAAAATGCGGGGGAGGATGCGATCAAAAAGGCTTATCGCAAGTTAGCAAAGAAATATCACCCTGACATCAATCCCGGTGACACCGAGGCGGAAAAAAACTTCAAAGAGGTCAACGAGGCGTATTCCGTCCTCTCCGACCCTGAAAAGAAGAGCCGCTACGATCAGTTCGGCCATCAGGGCGTCGATCCCAACTTCGGTGCGGGCGGCGGCTTCGGCGGCGGCTTCGGCGGGATGGATTTCGATATGGGAGATATCTTCTCCTCCTTCTTCGGCGGGCCGCAGGGCGGCTCGGGCTTTTCCAGACGAAACGGCCCCGTTCGCGGCGAGGATATTCTCACACGCATCGTCATCTCCTTCGAGGATGCGGCCTTCGGCTGTAACAAGACGATCGAATTTCCCAGAACGGAGACCTGCTCCGCCTGCTCCGGCTCGGGCGCGGAAAAGGGCACGAGTGCCGAGACCTGCTCCAAGTGCGGCGGCTCGGGACAGATCCGCTATCAACAGCGCACGCTCCTCGGAATGATGCAGACCAGCCGTCCCTGCGACGTATGCGGCGGTACGGGAAAGATCATCAAAACGCCGTGTAAGACCTGCCGCGGGCAGGGCGTGGAGCGCAAGAAAAAGAAGTTTGACGCGGCCATTCCCGCCGGCATCGGCGAGGGCGAGCGCATTCTCCTGCGCGGTCAGGGTAACGCGGGCAGACGCGGCGGAGAAAACGGCGATCTGGTGGTAGAGATCAACATCCGTCCCCATCCCGTTTTCGTCAGAAACGAATACGACATTTTCTGCGAAGTGCCGATCTCCTTTGCCGAGGCGGCGCTGGGCGGCGAGATCCAGATCCCCACGCTGGAGGGCAAGGAGAGCTACCGCATCCCCGAGGGAACGCAGACCGGAACGCAGTTTATGCTCAAGGGACGGGGCGTACCCGTGATCCGTTCCTCCCGACGCGGCAATCTTTACTTCACCGTGCAGATCGAAGTGCCGCAGAACCTTTCCGCGACGCAAAAGGAGCTGCTCCGTCAGTTCGACGAGAACTGCAACAGCACCAACCTCAACAAAAAGAAGAGCTTTGCCGAAAAGCTGAAGAATCTGTTCAACTGAATCACGACAAAAAATCCGATACGGCGCACCGTATCGGATTTTTCTTTTTCGGATTTACTGATTCTTGTCGAGGTGGAGCTTGACGCCCTTTTTGACCAGCTCGGCCTGAAGCTCCGAGACGGGAAGCGAGGCAAAATCGTCGGTCATGGAGGCGGCGATGCCTGCGGCCTCGCCCGTAACGGCGCAGGTGGGGATGACGCGGGTCAGATCCCATCCGTCGTCGTCCGCGGCGGTACAGCGGCCGGCGGTGATGAGGTTTTTGATCTTGTTGCCGTACAGAGAGCGATAGGGGATCTCGTGGCCGTCGTCAACGGCCTTCCAGTTGCCGATACAGCCGATGCTCTCCTCACAGCGGCGGCCGACGTCAGCGGCGCGAAATTCGACGGCGCCCTTGATGCGGCGGGTCATACGAAGATCCTGCACGAAGGGGATCATCAGCGGAACAAGCTCGGGATCTTCCCGCTCGGCGGAGAGCGCTTCAAGGTCGGCCATCATTCTCTCGCGCGAGGTGAGAAGACGGGAGCTGTTTTCTCTGGCATCAACGCCGTGGAAGCGAAGATGATCGGTCTCGGGATCGGACTTGAGTCCGAAATAGTTCTTACCGCCGAATTGACGGAGCTCCACCTTGCCCTTGGAAGCAAAATAGTACCAAGAGGTCGGGACGTTTCCTCTTGAAAACAGAGCCGTTTCTTCCCCTGCCAGATGAGCCACGACGGCACTGCCCGTCGCATCGACCACGCTGCCGACGGCAACGGCGGTGCGACCGTCGATATTGTCCAAAACGGCGTGGGTGATCTTACCGTTTTCCACAGCCACGTCACAGACGGAAGTGCCGAAGAGCATCTCGACGCCCTCGCTCTTCAAAAGCTGCTCCGCATCGTAGGCAAAGAACCAAGGGTTATACTGCAAACGGTAGCGGCACTTGATCTTTTCCTCGAGCGTGCCGCCCTCGAGCCAAGCGATGGGCGCGGCGTGACGGTGGGTATCAATATAGCGACGGCAGGAAAGCAAAAGCAGTTCCTCGGCAATACCGAAGCTGACCTGCTCGCCCTTTCCGTTGCAAAGAGGCAGATAGATGGTGACAAGACCGAGCGTGCCGAGGCCGCCGAGCGAAAACTCGCGCTCGACCAAAAGCGTCTTTTTCCCCATACGGGCGGCCGCCAATGCCGCGGCAATGCCACCGAAGCCGCCGCCGCAAACCAGAACGTCGACCTGATCCAAAACGGGGGTCTGCCTTTCCTGTTCCACAAGATACTGCATCGTTTTTTCCTCATTTTTTAAAGATTTCGCACTCATTTTGCCATAATTTTTTCTTTCCGTCAAGTCTTTTCTTGCAAAGAGCAAAAAAAGTGATATACTGTTAGCGTAGCGTTTTTCTTTTCTGCAACACCGAATCCGTGGGAGGTTTATGATGACCAAAAGCTCGTCGATACCGCTTTATCTTGCACCGATGGCAGGGGCAGGCGATCGCGCGTTTCGCGAAAGCTGTGCCGCGTTCGGGGTCGATTTCTTCTGTACCGAGATGATCTCCTCCAAGGCGACCCTGTTCGGGGATCGCAAAACGGCGCTTCTGGCCGAAATCGGGCCGGAAGAGAGGCCCTGCGCCCTCCAGCTCTTCGGCTCTGATCCCGAGGGGGTGGCGCGGGCGGCCGCGATCCTTGCCGAGCGACACCGTCCCGACGGGATCGATCTCAATTTCGGCTGTCCCGTTCCCAAGATCGCGGGAAACGGCGACGGCTCGGCGCTGATGAAAACGCCGCAGAAGTGCTTTGAGATCGTAAGAGAGTGCGTGATGGCCGTTTCCGTTCCCGTGAGCGTCAAGATCCGCGCGGGCTGGGACGAGGAGAGCCTGAACGCCGTCGAGGTGGCCTTGCTTTGCGAAAAGGCGGGGGCGGCGCGCATTGCCGTTCACGCGCGATGCCGATCGGATTTTTACCGCGACGGCACGGTGCGTCCCGAGATCTGTCGGGCGGTCAAGGAGAGCGTGTCCGTTCCCGTGATCGCCAACGGCGATATCCGCGATGCCGAAAGCGCCGAGCGGATGCTGGAGCTCACCCGCTGTGACGGTCTGATGATCGGGCGCGCGGCCATCGGCGCACCGTGGGTCTTTGCCGAGATCCGTGCGGGGCTTGCAGGGCGGGCGATGCCCGAGATCGACAAAAAAGCGGTGATCCGCCGTCATTTATCTCTTGCCTTTGCCTACAAGCCCGAAGCGGCGGGGCGCGAGATGCGAATGCACATGGCCCATTACTTAAAGGGCTTTCGCGGCGCGGCGCGGTATCGCGAGGCGGCGGGGAGGGCCGTCACAATGCAGGATTACCTCACTCTGATCGAATCTCTTCCCGACGAGAAGTAAACCGTCTCCCTTGCAGCACCTTCCCTTCGGGGGGAGCTTCAAGGGAGTTTTTCTTTTTTTGTTTCCAACGGCGCGGGGCGCGCATAAGATAGCATTGGGGGTTCCGTTTTCGCGAATACCGAGAGAGGCCTCTCTCGTTCAAGGAGAAGCTATGCAAACCTTTATCGTTCGAACGCCCTCCGTCACCTATGCGCGAAAGGGACAAAAGTTGCTGGAAGCGCGCGGCATCCGCTGTCGGCTGACGCGCACCGAGGCGCAGGGCTGTGCCTGGGGAATTGAGATCAACTCCCCCCGTCCCGACGAGGTCCTGCGTCTTTTGGAAGATGCGGGCGTCATCTTTTCTCTGGGATGATCTATCTCGATCACGCCGCCACCTCCTTTCCCAAGCCGCGGGAGGTGGTCGATCAGACCGTGCGCGCGCTGTGCGGGGCTTGGGGCAATCCCGGCAGAAGCGGCCACCGACTCAGTCGGGACGCGGCGCGGGAGGTCTACGAAGCACGCGAGGCTCTGGCTGAGCTTTTCGGCTTGGAGCAAAGTGAAAATCTGATTCTGACGTCGGGCGCGACACACGCGCTGAATCTGGCCGTGCAGGGCGGCGTGGCCGCGCTGAAAAAAACACATTCCCTACCGACGGTGGTGACGAGCCCTTGGGAGCACAATTCCGTTTTACGGCCGCTTTGGGCGCTGGCCAAGGAAAACGCCATTCGCTTGGAATTTCTGCCCGCCTTTGCGGCGACACCGACGCTGATCGACCGACTTGTTTCCATGCGCCCGCACATGCTCGTTCTTACCTGCCGCGCCAATACCACAGGACACCGTTTTCCGCTCTCCGAGATCAGCACCGCCCTCGCGGGGGTTGAAACGCTTCTCGTCGCAGACGCGGCGAACGCCGCGGGCGAAACAGATTGCCGTTTGGACAAAATCGGCTTTCATCTTTTGGCGGGCTCGGGCCACAAGGGTCTTTACGGAATGATGGGCGCGGGCTTTCTTGCCATCAGTAAAAAAAGCCCCGTTCTTCCCGAGGCGATCCTGCAAGGCGGCAGCGGAAGCGACAGCTTTCGAGGCGATATGCCCGAGTATCTGCCCGAGCGTCTGGAGGCGGGCACGCTCCCCTTCCCCGCGATCGTTTCCATGAAGGCGGGCGTTCGCTTTTTGCAATCGGTCGGACTTGAAACCGTCATCGGACACGCAAGAGAAATCAAAAAAAGGCTGGTCGAGGGAATCCTTTCCATGCCCGAGTACCGAGTCTACGAGCCAAAAGAGCCCGACGGGCCGACGCTCGTTACCCACAGCCGCCTTTTGCCCAACGCGCTGTCGGAGGAGCTGGAGCGGGAGGGCATTCTCACCCGCGCGGGCTACCACTGTGCGCCGCTGGCGCACCGCGCGCTGGGAACGCAAGCGCACGGGGCGGTAAGACTGTCTCCCTCGCTGTTTACCACGCACGCCGAGATCGATCGGCTTTTGACGGTGATGCACCGCCTTGGCCGATAAAAATAAGCCGATACGGAGAAAAATCCATATCGGCTTTTTGTCTGTCCCGGCAAAGGGCGCGGCGATGCCGCGGCGTTTGTCAGGGACGGATGATTTTCAATCGGTTGTGAAGATTTCGGATCTCGACGTTCTCGTGCTTTCCCGCAAATTCCCCGTCCACGCACCAAGGGATCTCCTCCTTGGCGGAAAAGACGATGTGCTTGCCGCGGAAAAAGCAGATGGCGCGATTCTCGTAATTGCCCGAGAGCAGCTCCTTGGAAAGCTGGGCAAGCTCTTGGCTGCTTTTGGGATTGCGAATGAGAAGCACCTCGTGATAGCCGTCGGCCAGATCCACCTCGCTCTTTTTGAGCTTGAGCACCCCACCGATCACAAAGGAGTTTGCCGTGGCGCCGAAGAGATAGTCGTCCTCGTACACCGCGCCGTCACACTCCACGCGCATCCGATGACTGCGAAGGGTATCGAGCCGTCGGGCGGCCTCCATCAGATAGGCGGCGTGACCGAAGATGTTTTTCATATTTTGATCGGTGGAATAGGAAACCTCGGTAAACGCACCGAAGGATGCGATATAGGTGAAATAGCGATTTCGGTTAAACGAGCCGAAGTCGACGTATTTTGCCGTCTCTCGCACCACGGTTTCGGCGCTTTTGGAAAGCGTCTTGGGGATGCCGAGGCTGTTTGCCAGATCGTTGGTCGTACCGCAGGGCAGAAAGCCGATCTCACCCGCATAGTGCGAGCGAAGCGCGCCCGCAACGGTCTCGTTGAGCGTTCCGTCCCCGCCGCAGGCGACGATGCGGTCAAACTCGCCACAGCGCTCCTGTACGATGCGCGTGGCGTCCCGCGTGGCGCGCGTCATATAGACGTTCACGTCCCAGCCTGTGTCACAAAAGGTTTTTACAACGCCGAACAACTCACTTTTTATCCTCATCTTCCCCGAAATGGGGTTGACGATCAACAGCAATCTACCGGGCATCTTTTACTCCGTTTTCATTTCGTGGCAAAGCGGGCGGCCGTGCCGCCCGCTTTTTTGGATTCTTTTCTCTTATTCCTTGACGATGAAGCTCTCGACCGAGGCAAGAAACTTGTCGCAGGAATCGGAATGGACGGTCATACGGATCGGTTGCATCAAATCCAGTGAGAAAATTCCCATAATGGATTTGGCATCGACGATATATCTGCCGCTGGCAAGATCCACGTCGTATTCGCAAGCGGTCACGGCATTGACGAAATTACGAACGTCCTCAATGGTGTTGAGCTTAATATCCAAAACTGTCATAACAATTCCTCCGTATTCCATTTGGCTTATGATTTCTGCTTTTATTATACCCCTTGTGCTGCGGGAAGTCAAGAAGCGGGCTCTTTTTTTTGAAAAAAGCAAAAAAGGACAGGGAAAATCACAAAAATTCCTTGCAAAGTATCTCATATTAAGGTAAAATAGAGTGATATTTTATACCAAGGAACGTCTTATGCTGAAGATTGCCATCATCGGGGCAGGTGCCGCAGGGCTGATGGCGGCCGCCGTCTGCGCCGAACAAAAGCAAAGCACGGTGACCGTGTTTGAAAAAAATCCCGTTTGTGCAAAGAAGCTTTGCATTACGGGCAAGGGCCGCTGTAACCTGACCAACACCGCCGAGATCGCCGAGATGCACTCTCTGATCCCGCGCGGGGCAAAGTTTTTGCGTTCGGCGCTCTACGCCTTCCCCCCAAGCGAGGTGATGGGCTGGTTCGAGGCCTGCGGTGTTCCCTTGAAGGTCGAGCGCGGAGGCAGAGTGTTTCCCGTCTCGGACAAGGCCGTCGACGTAGCGAACGCGCTCTGTCGCAAGGCGCTGTCAGAAGCGAACGTGGAGCTTTGTAAAAGGCCCGTGCTCTCGCTTTCACGGGAGGAAAACGGCTTTTTGATCCGAACGGATCGCGCCGCACGGCACTTTGACCGCGTTTTGATCGCGACCGGCGGGCTTTCGTATCCCCGTACCGGCTCGACGGGCGACGGCTACCGCTTTGCCGAAGCCCTCGGACACCGCGTCGAGACGCCGAAGTGTGCGCTGTGTCCCGTGACGGTCAAGGAGAAGCTGTGCCGCGAGGCCATGGGGCTTTCGCTGAAGAAC
>JAZRZQ010000065.1:0-43223 GCA_045601445.1 Eubacteriales bacterium
ATAACACCGGCGGCACGGGTAGCGATAACACCGGCGGCACGGGTAGCGATAACACCGGCGGCACGGGTAGTGATAACACCGGCGGCACGGGCAGTGATAACACCGGCGGCACGGGCAGTGATAACACCGGCGGCACGGGCAGTGATAACACCGGTGGCACGGGTAGCGATAACACCGGCGGCACGGGTAGCGATAACACCGGCGGCACGGGTGGAGAAAACAACGGTGCCGCTGTCACTCCCGCCTAAGTAAAACCATATTCAAACTTTCAATTGACTAATTTCGCTTTTCTGCTATAATACTTGGTGAAGATGAAATTGATCGAAATTTAGGAGTTTTTTCATGAAGCGTTTTCTATGCCTGATTTTGGCGTTGTTTTTGTGTTCGGCCTTGCTGTTTTCCTGTCAGCCGAACACGCCTCAGGGCACAGCCGGTTCATCTGCGTTGCGCTTGTCCGATTTTGTCGGCGTCTGGACCAATGATGCAAATGATCTGTATTATCGTTTTACCGCTTCCGGCTTGTGGTACCGTTATAATTCTGACGGTGAGGTTGAGTCGAAAGGTGACGTCAGTTTTGATGGATCGATTTTTACTCTTATAGACGAGAACGGATCAACTCACTATCTTAATTGTTCCGACCAATCTTCGTTTCTTGACTCCGAAAAGGTTTCATTTCATCGAACGGATTCCCCCTCTTCCTTGGTTTCCGCCAGTGGCTATGAGGATTATTTTAATACTTGGCTTGAAGATGCAAACACACTCGGAAATCGCCTTGTGATCGGAGAGCCGGACCGTTGGTCATATACCGATCCCAATGGTAAGGTTCTTTCTGAAGGTTCGTTTTATGCCTACGCCAACGAAGAGGAGAATCTCTATCTTCATTTAGAGGAAAGCGGAGATTTCTATGCAACGCTCTCTCTAACCGAAAAGTGTCTGATTTTCCAAAGACATATTGAAGACCGAGTGATTCAAACGGAGTTTGCCACCGAAGAAAATTCTAAGCCCAGAAGCTTCTATTTTAAAGAAAAGGGAATTGAGATCAACTACTACCTTGGCGAAGGGCCTCGACTTCTCAGAAATGGCGGTGCGGCCTTTAACGAAGCGCATGATTATAAAAAAATGCCCGTTATTTGCAGCATTAAATCTGTTCAGGATCTTGTTTCAAATGGTCAAAGACAGGTTGAGATCGTTGTGAATTATGAGTTCAAGAAAAGTGATATGCCTTCGCTGAACGGTAGTAAGATCTATAATTCGGTTCGTTTTTCTCAGTATGATTATTATACCGGCGAGCTGTTTTACCTCGATGATTCTACCGGTACCGAGCATTTACAGAGTCGCTGGGTCACCGAGCACGATGGACAAAGTTATCAGATCCGTTGCGATTTTACGTCCTATTGGGATTATCCGAATAACGACGACGTGATGGTTCGCTGGAACGGAACGTATCGTCTTGTGTTTCCCGAGGATTATGATGGCTTCGTGATCTGTCTTCGTCCGGTTTTCAATTCTTATTCAGCTCAGGTTTCAGGCTCCATTACTCCACAGGAGGGAACGCTTCTTTTGGAGGATCTCGGCGAAGACGTTGATAAGGCTCTATATTGTCGCATTGAGAAAAAGACGATTCAGGTTTCAAAAACATCCGATTAATAGAATGAAAGAGTTGAGTTTATCCGGATTCAACTCTTTTTTTCTTTTCTAATTGATTTAGTCCTAACGGGAAGGAAATTTGCATATTCTTTTCACAGGATGTTCCTTTCTTGAAATTGTTGACTTTTCATCGTTTCTATGATATACTTTTTGTCGATCTTTGGATTATTTTATCAATGAGAGTGAGGCGCGTATGAAAACGAAAAACAATCACCGCAAATTCGGCGATCGTGCTGATGCTACGCTCATTCGCGATGCAGATCCGATGCATAATTTTATGCCGTACCTTCTGCTTGACAGAACGCAAAATGAATGCTTGATGAATGATGAAATTGATCTGACGAATACTCTCAAATATATCGAAGAAAAGAATCAGTCAGACGTTGATTTCAAATATACAATTTTTCACGTTGTCATCGCTACTCTTGCCAAGACGATCTATCTTCGTCCCGCAATGAATCGCTTCGTTCAGGGGCATCGCTTGTATCAAAGAAAGGATATCTCCTTTTCCTTTGTTGTGAAACGTGCTTTTTCCGACCGCGCTGAGGAAGCGCTTGTCATTATGAAGCTCGATCCTGATTCCGAGCTTTCTCCGATGGATCAGGTCTATACGCGGATTCGCAAGGAAGTGAATTACATCCGCAAGGAGAATCAGACGGACGGATCTACCGATGTGATGCGCGTTCTCAATTATTTACCGAGACCGATTCTTCGCATCGTATCGCGTCTTCTGTTTTGGCTTGAGTATCACGGATGGGTTCCCAAGTCTCTCGTTAAGGTTGATCCATACCATTCTACGTGCTTTGTTTCTAATCTCGGAAGTATCAAGATGACAGCATCCTATCATCATCTGGCCAATTGGGGCACGAATTCATTTTTTACTTTGATCGGTGAATTAAAATGGCTTCCGATCTTTCAGCAGGACGGTTCTTATGAAATGAAGCAGTTTTTGCCGCTTGGGTTTACCGTTGATGAAAGAATTGCCGACGGTTTTTATTTTGCCAACAGCATTAAGGTTTTGCGCCGCATTCTTGAAAACCCACAGATTTTGGATCAGCCGTTTGCTGCTCCGCTTGAAGATTGATTGTTAAGGAGAAAGAATATGAAAGAGCCTAAGACGCCGTGGCTTTCCAGCTATGGAGATGTTTCTTTTCACTTGGAGTATCCCGCGGGATCAATGAGTTCTGTTGTTCTCGATACGGCGACGGCTTATCCGGAGGCTGTTGCGTTGACCTTTATGGGAAAGAAAACCACCTATTCTCAGCTTGCAAAGTACATTGATCTTTGTGCCAGAGCATTTTATGCCGTTGGTGTTCGCCCCGGTCAGCGAGTTTGCGTTTGTATGCCCAATACGCCACAAACGGTGTATTGCTTATATGCTCTCAATCGCATCGGTGCGATTGCCGCGATGGTACACCCTCTTTCTGCAGAGGGCGAAATCGTTCATTATCTGAAAGAAGCGGAAAGCGACTTTGTTGTCACGCTGGATCAGTTTTATGATAAAATGCTCAATGTGCAAAAGGTCGCTAAAATATCAAAGCTTCTCATTGCGAGTGTTGCCGATGCGCTTGGCGCACTCAAAAGCATTGGATTTCGTCTGACGCAGGGTAGGAAAATTCCGAAGGTGGAGTCTTCTGAAAACGTTATTCTTTGGAATGATTTTCTTTCGCTTGGGAAAGAGTATCAAGGAGAGTATCGAGCTGTTTGCTCGGCTCAGGATCCTGCTGTCGTTTTGTTTTCCGGCGGCACGACAGGTCTGAACAAGGGAATCCTTCTTTCTAACCTAAACTTCAACGCTTTGGCATATCAAACGATCAATATGTGTCACTATCCTGTCGTTGGAAAGAGAATGCTCGCCGCGATGCCGATGTTTCACGGCTTCGGACTCGGTGTTTGCGTTCATACGCTTTTGGTCGCGGGCGGCACCTCTATCCTTGTTCCGCGCTTCACTCCTAAGCAGTACGCTGAAATGATCGTTAAGGAAAAGCCAAATTATATCGCCGGTGTTCCCACGCTTTTTGAAAACATCACCCGCAATCCTTACCTGCTAGGAAAGGATCTGAGCTTTTTAATGGGTGTTTTTTCCGGCGGTGACAGCCTTTCGATTGAACTGAAAAAGAAATTTGATCAGTTCCTTTCCGATCACGGTGCGAGCATTCGCATTCGCGAGGGCTACGGAACGACCGAATGTGTGACAGCAAGCTGCCTGACGCCTTATAACATTGAAATTGAGGGAAGTATTGGGCTTCCGTATCCCGATACGTACTATAAGATTTGCAAGGTTGGTTCGACCGATGAGATCCCTTACGGTGAGGACGGTGAAATTTGTGTCTCCGGTCCGACGGTTATGATCGGTTATTTGAATCATCCGGAGGAAAATGCACAGACCCTGCGTCAGCACGAGGACGGAAGAATTTGGTTGCACACGGGTGACTTGGGTTCCATGAACGAGGATGGATTCATCTTCTTCAAGCAGAGAATCAAGCGTATGATTATCACGTCCGGCTACAACGTGTATCCGTCTCAGCTCGAGAATATCATTGATGCTCACGAAGCTGTCCAAATGAGCTGCGTGATCGGCGTAAAGGATCCCATTAAAGTAGAAAAGGTCAAGGCCTTCGTTATGCTTCGCGACGGGTATGAGCCGACCGAAGAGGTTTTGGAATCCCTGCGAGAGCATTGTCGCAAGAATATTGCAAAATATGCCTTGCCTTACCATATTGAAATTAGAAAAACTCTTCCCAAGACCTTGGTCGGCAAGGTTGCGTATCGCGTGCTTGAAGAGGAAGAAGCAAAGAAGCAGGAAGAGGAAGCAAAATAAGGTTTGCGTTTGACCGGAAGGATGTCCATTTTATGTTAGAACTGCAAAAAATTACTTATACCGTCGAAACGCCTGAGGGCGCAAAAAATATTCTCGATTCGGTTGATCTTGTGATTCGAGACGGTTACACCGCATTGACCGGACCAAACGGCGGCGGAAAATCTACACTTGCAAAAATTATTGCCGGTATTTATCAACCGACCTCCGGTAAAATTCTTTTTAACGGTGAGGATATTACCGATCTTTCCATTACCGAACGCGCCAAAAGGGGAATCAGCTTCGCATTTCAACAGCCCGTTCGTTTTAAGGGCATCAGCGTGATGGATTTGATCCGCTTTGCGGCGGGCGAAGAAATCGGTGTCAGCAAGGCCTGTGAGTATTTATCTCGCGTCGGGCTCTGCGCCAGAGAGTATATTGATCGCGAAGTAAACGCCTCCTTGTCCGGCGGTGAATTGAAGAGAATTGAGATTGCACAGATTATTGCCAGAGCAACAAAATTTTCAATTTTTGACGAGCCTGAAGCAGGAATTGACCTTTGGAGCTTTCAGAATTTGATTCAGGTCTTTGAGAATCTTCGTGATTCCGTGAACGGAACGATCTTGATTATTTCACATCAGGAACGCATTTTGAACATTGCGGATCGTATCGTTGTAGTGGCAGACGGCAAAATTTCTAAAGACGGTACAAAAGATCAAATTCTTCCGGAGCTCTTAGGAAGAAGTTCTGTTTGCTCTGTGTTGTCGGAGCATCTTTGAGGAGTAAACTATGAACCAAATCGAAAAGAATCTGTTAAAAGAAATTGCTTCTCTCCATGAAATCCCGACCGGCGCGTATAATATTCGCAAAAACGGAGAAAGCGCGGGAAGAAATTCAACAGAACACATTCGCATCGTCCCCAAAAAAGACATTTCCGGAATTGATATTATCATTGAACCGAATACAAAGAATGAGTCGGTGCATATTCCCGTTGTCGTGACGCAAAGTGGCCTTGTTGACACGGTATATAATGATTTCTATATCGGTGAAAACTGTGACGTTACGATCGTTGCCGGTTGCGGTATTCACAACAGCGGGTGTCAAACGGTCGGTCACGATGGAATTCACGCCTTTCACGTCGGTAAAAACGCCGTTGTCCGTTATGTGGAAAAGCATTACGGAGAAGGGGAGGGCGAGGGCAAAAACGTAATGAATCCCAAAACCGTCGTCATTCTCGATGAGGGTGCCAGAATGGAGATGGAGACCACACAAATCGGCGGCGTTGATTCCACGCTTCGTTGCACGGAGGCGACCGTCAACGATCGCGCAACGCTTGTGATCCGTGAAAAGATTCTGACGGAGGGGACTCAGTCTGCCGATACCGATTTTACCGTCAATCTAAACGGTTTGGAATCTTCTGCAAACGTTGTTTCTCGCTCGGTGGCCAAGGGAAATTCGCGCCAGAAGTTTTTATCTCGTGTGAACGGAAATAACGCCTGCTCCGGACACACGGAGTGCGATGCCATCATAATGGATCAAGCGGTCGTCGTTGCCATTCCCGAGGTTTGTGCAAACGACATCAACGCATCCCTGATTCATGAAGCGGCAATCGGAAAAATTGCCGGCGAGCAATTGATTAAGTTGATGTCGCTCGGTCTTACCGAGGCAGAGGCCGAAGAGCAGATCATTGCGGGATTTTTGAAATAATCATCAAAAAGAGCAGGTCATCGACTTGCTCTTTTCATCAATTATAATAATTTTTTTGGAGGCTTTATGGAAGAGCGTTATGATTCTCCCAAAATGACGCCCGGGCAATGGATTGCAAATTTTTGGTATTACCACAAGTGGCTCTTTCTGCTTGCAGTCGTTGTGCTGATCTTTCTTGCCATTTGCATCGTCCAATATGCTACGAAGGAAGACTCCGATCTTTCCGTTCTCTACGTTGGGCCGGCGGCCGTCTCGCAGGTTTCCTGTGAAGAAATGTCTCAGGAACTTGCCGGGATATTGCAGGACGTTAATGGTGATGGCTCTGTCTTTTGCGAAGTGAGAACGATCTCTCAAGTTCCCTCGTTCGACCGCTTGCCCCCCTCGGAGCGAAATCAGGCGATGGAGCTGTATCGAAGCTATCTTGCCGAGATCTTGGGCGGTGATTCTTGCCTCTTGCTGGTCGACCCCTATTTTTATCATCGACTTTCTGAGATGAATGCGCTCGTTTCATTTTATGAGATTTCAGAAAATTTCGTTGATGCTTCACTCGGTGATCGTGGTGTCTATTTGAAAAATACACCACTGTATCGGTTAGCCGGTTTTTCTTCCTTGCCGGAGGATACGGTTCTCTGCCTGAAATATTTTCCGGTTGTTTCCGATTTTGATTTTGAGGAGCGAGTTGAGTTTGATGAGAATAATCTCCATCAGCTTCGTCTGATTTTTCAGGAAGCCTGATTGAGGTATTTTCCAAGCAATAGAGCGCATTCTCCTCTCGTTAGCGTTTGCATAAGACTCTCATCTGTGCCGGCTTGCACCCCGATCTCCCCTTCAACGGAGAATAATTCTTCAACGCATGTCAGCGCATCTTTTCGTGTGATCGGTTCGCTTTTGTTTTCGTGATGAAAAAGCATGTCGCTCTTTTGACTTATTCTGCTTACGATTTCGTAAAACTCATCTGCTGATACAGCCAGATTCGGTTCAAAGATCGGAAGACCGTCGTTGTTTGTTCGATACTGCATCAATCCCTCTTCGCAGAGCAAGATCGCTTCACTGTGTCCGCAGCTTTCTATCATATCAAGAAAATAGAGATTATCGGATGCCTTATCAACTCTGATTTTCTTTGATTTGATTTCACTTTTGTTTCCGTATTCGTCAACAATTCGATAACGGAAGCGATCTGTTCCGACGAAATTTGTCTTCGGCCGGTAAAGAATGCTTTCCGAATCAATCCGTTCGAGCATACCGTTTTTTGGACCTTCTACGATTTCAAAAGATTGGATGTTCCCCGAACTCTCCAGAGTGAGAAGTGCTGATGTGTTTTTGTATATTTTTTCATTCGTAAACACCGCATTTACGGATTGCTCACCTTTGTCTTGAAAACAAATCAAGCACGAATAGCACTCATCATTGGCTGAATTTGAAAATTCGAAGCTATCGATCGCCTCGTCGGGACCGTTTGGCTTGACTGATAAATTCGATATTTCAGTTACGGGGATCACTTGCCCTGCGCTCACTGCCGTTCCATTCAGCCATAAACTACCGCATGCGGGATTCGGAAGGGTATGAATTTTGATCGCGCGATAGTTGCCTTCCCCGAAAATTTCGTCGAAATCTTCTTTTTCAAACGTAATACCGGCTCCTTCCGGCGCGCCTTTCTTGATTTTCGTGCTTTGATAGAGAATTTCAAGCGCAGGAGACAGAAGTGCAGAATAGCTCTCTGCATGCACGTTTATTGTTTTTGTTTGAAAGAAGATCAATACGCAGACAAGACAAAGAATCACTTTTCTCATCGTTGGCCCTCGTTGTAGCGAACCAAAATTGTGTCGCTTCCAATGCGTTCAATATCGCTCCAAGCAATTCGGTAGGCTCTGCAACCGTCTTTTTTTACAAAATCGGATAATTCATATTTTTTCGGCAGAAGAATGGCACAAATGTGCCCCAGGCATAGATCAAATTCGACATCCTGTATATAACCCATCCTTTTTCCGTTGCACAGATTGATGACTTCCAATTTTTTTAATTGGCTCAGTGTGCAATAATTGCTCGTACCGCTCATCGCGAGCCTCCTTTACTATATTTGATTCCATTTTATGCAAACGAGAGGTAATTATGCCATTTGACGCATTTATGACAGCAGCGCTCACAAAGGAGCTGTCAGATCTTTTAACAGGCCTAAAGGTCGATCGCATCAATCAGCCGGAGCGTGATGAGATTGACTTGCTCTTTCACCGAAAAGGTGCAGACCGTCTGATTATTAACTGTACGGCATCTACTCCTTACGTTGCGCTTTCTTCCACTTCGCGTGAAAATCCCGCAACGCCGCCGATGATCTGTATGCTTCTTCGTAAGCATCTTTCGCGCGCAAAAATTACCTCCATTCGCCAAATCGGATTTGATCGAACACTTGAGATCGAGTTTGATTCCGGTGACGAGCTTGGCTTCCGCAAGACCAAATATCTCTACTGTGAAATGATGGGTAGAGGATCGAACCTTATTTTCGTGGATGAGAGCGGTGTGATTCTTGCTGCTTTTCGTCAAAACGACATTACAACCAAGTTTGATCGTGTCGTTATGGTTGGCGTTCCGTACCGTCCCATGCCCATGCCCGACAAACAAGATCCCGTTACCTGTACCGAGGAGGTATTTATCGAACTTTTTTCCAATGCTAACCCCGAAACGAGGGCGGATTTGTTTATTCAGCATCAGTTTTCCGGCTTTGGAAAACTAACTGCCAGAGAAGTGGTCTATTTGGCCGATGCGGATCCGGAAGCACCTCTTCAATCAATTTCTCCCGATTTGCTCTGGAAAGCGTTTTCCAAGGTTGTTGATCGAGTGAAACAGAATGACTATTCTCCCGTTTTGGTCTATTCCTCGCACGAAGCGTTGGATGCCGGAGACGCCCCCATCGATTTTTCTTTTATGCCGATCACGCACCTTCAAAAGCCTTTTGTCGTTATGCCTTGCCCATCGCCCTCTCTTGCCATTGAAGGCTTTTATTCGATGCGCAATCAATTAGAGCGGCATAAGCAGCACTATAACGATATATCTTTGATTTTAAAGAATTGTCGCAATCGTTTGGAGAAAAAAATTGCTGCACAAAAAATTCAATATCAGGAAGCACTGGATGCGGAGGATCAAAAGCTTAAGGGTGATCTGATTATGCAAGAGCTGTATCGGATCAAAAAGGCAGATCGTGAGGTCGTTGCAATCAACTATGCCAAGACCCCGCCCGAGGAGGTTCGCATTCTTTTGGATCCGAAATTGTCTGGGCCTCAAAATGCACAGAAGTATTATCGCGAGTATTCAAAAAAGAAGACGGCTCTTGTTAAAATCCTTGAACAGATTCAAATTGCAGAATCCGAATTGGCGTACGTTCAAAGCGTTTTTTCCACGTTGGAAACGGCAACAACTGCTTCCGATCTTCAAGAGATTCGATTGGAGCTGTCCCATTGGAGCTACGGTCGCAGACTTACCTCAAGTTTAAAAAAGCCCCAGCTTCGCCCAAAAAAAGCAAAGCCGCGTGAATGCAAAACGGAAAATGATTTCACGGTTTACGTCGGCATGAATAATTTTCAAAACGACACGGTTTCCGTATCTCTTGCGTCTCCTAATGATCTTTGGTTTCACGTGAAGAATTATCACGGCAGTCACGTTCTTCTGAAGGCGGAGCACGATCGCGCTTTTTCCGATTCTGACGTGGAATTCGCCGCTTCGCTTGCTGCTTTCTATTCGGAATGCAGGGACGCCGATCGTGTTGAGGTTGATTACACATTCGCAAAATTCATCAAGAAGCCGAACGGTGCTAAGCCCGGCTTTGTCACCTATAAGAATCATAAAACCTGTCTTGTAAAGCCCGAAAGTATGAAATAAGACTTGTATTTTTTATAAAAATCGTTTACAATGTCTTTGTTTGGAGGTGATGGAATGCGGCGTGAATATTATAGTAAAAGCGAGCGTGAAACAGAAGCAATCGGTGCTGAAATTGCTCGAAGCTGTAAGCAACACGATTTCATTGCTATGCGCGGTGAAATGGGAAGCGGCAAGACCGTTTTTATGCGCGGCTTTGTCTCCGTCTTTGCGCCGGATGCATTGGTCACCAGCCCCACTTACGCTATTTTGAACGTATATGAAGGCGAGGACATTTGTGTCAATCATTTCGATTTATATCGGGTTACCGATGAAGACGATTTGATATCTACCGGCTACGAGGAAGTGATTCGAAACGGAATAACCGTGTGCGAGTGGTCGGAAAACATTCCGGAGGCTCTACCTGCAAACTATCTTCGCATCACCTTTGAAAAGCTCGGCGAAAACGAGAGAAGACTGATCGTTGAAGAGGTGGTTCGATGATTGTGCTTGGGATCGATACTTCCGCGGTCACCTGTTCGGTAGCATTGATGGTGGATGACTGCATAAAAGCTTCGTTTTCCGAGACGAACGGATTGACACATAGTGAAACGCTCCTCCCCGCCATCTCTGACGTATTAAAGAGGGCAGAGGTTTCGATCGAGGACCTTGACGTGATTGCGGTCGCCGCAGGACCCGGTTCATTTACCGGTCTTCGCATCGGCATCTCTACGGTTAAGGGCCTTGCGATCCGACACAGCATTCCCTGTGCCGCCGTGTCAACGCTCGAAGGGCTTGCGATGAACGCTGCCGATTACGGTGGAAAGACGGTTTGCGCTCTTATGGATGCCAGACGCAATGAGTTTTATCAGGCTCATTTTGTCATAAACGATCGTATTCCTTGTCGATTGATTGAGGATCGAGCTGTTGATATTGATCGGATATGCGCGGATCTGCCTTTGAGTGAGGATCTTATTTTGCTCGGTGACGGTGCGGAAAAGTTTGTTTCGCTAAAGCCTGAATATGCACCTTGCCTCGCGCCCGATGCCTATCGTCTGCAATCCGCGGAAAGCATAGCCATTCTTGGCGGGCGAGAAGCAAACAAAAATCGCTTGATTGATTGCCGCGCGCTCTATCCCCTGTATTTGAGACTGCCGCAGGCAGAGCGTGAGTGGCAGGAAAAACATAAATCATAAAATGAATGAAGGAGAATGAAAATGATTGTACTTGGATCAGATCACGCCGGAGATGAATTGAAACAGCATATTAAAGCTTATTTTGATGAAAAGGGAATCGAATACGTCGATCTCGGCTTTCACGAATTGAAGCGCGACGATGATTATCCCATCATTGCGAAAGAAGTTGCTCGTTACGTTCAAAGCGGGAAGGCTGAAAAGGGAATGCTCTTCTGCGGCACCGGAATTGGTATGAGCATCTGCGCTAATAAGTTTAAAAACGTTCGAGCGGTGGTTGCTTCTGATATGTTTTCGGTTCGCCATTGCCGCCTCCACAATGATGCCAATATTCTCTGTATGGGCGCGAGGGTCATGGCGCGCGGCCTTGCCGTTGACCTGACTGAAATTTTCCTGAATACGCAGTTTGAAGGCGGCAGACATGCCAAGCGCGTGGCAATGTTTGAAGAAAACCTTGATTAAACGCTTGCATTAGCGCTTGTTCTATGTTAGAATAAACTCATACGAATTGATGCAGGATGCAAAATAAGGTCGCACTATCCGGGGAGTCAGCGGTGCCTTGTACCCTCAATCCGCTATAGAGGGGGAGATGCCCTTTTAAGGGGAGCGATCGTGTTGCAGCCTCTTTCAGAGAAGCGTAGAGAATTGGGTCTTGTGCAATTGAATGCCGTGAATCATGTCAGGTGGGGAACCAAGCAGCATTAAGCGGAAGTTTCGATGTGCCACGAGGGTGCCTTATTTGAGCCGATTTGGGGAGAAGCGAATATTTTCGTTTTTTCGAGAAAGGGTGTGCGATCTTATTTTGCCTCCTGCATTTTAGGTGAACGCAATGTATCAGGCTTTGTATCGAAAATATCGACCGTCAAATTTTTCCGACGTTTGCGGGCAGGATCATATCACTTCCGTTTTGAAATCTCAACTTCAAAACGGGAGAGTTTCTCACGCCTATATGTTTTGCGGTTCGCGCGGTACGGGAAAAACGACCTGCGCGAAGATCCTGGCCAAAGCAGTTAACTGTGAGGATCTTCAAAACGGCGAGCCCTGCAATCGTTGTTCGTCTTGTCTTGCCATTAATGAAGAACGGGTGCTGGACGTTGTTGAGATGGATGCCGCAAGTAATAACGGTGTCGATCATATCCGCAGGCTTTGCGATGAAGTTCAGTATCTTCCCTCGGAGGTAAAAAAGCGCGTTTATATCATTGATGAGGTGCACATGCTGTCTACCAGTGCTTTTAATGCCTTGCTCAAAACGATTGAAGAACCTCCGAGTCACGTTTTATTCATTTTGGCAACGACTGAAATGAATGATATTCCCGCGACCATTATGTCCCGTTGCCAGCGATTTGATTTTAAGCGAATTCTGCCGAGTGTTATCTGCGATCGCCTTCTTGAGATCGCAAAAGCGGAATCTATTCCGCTTGAGAAGGATGCGGCTCATGTGATCGCACGCTTGTCTGACGGTGCAATGCGTGATGCGCTCAGCTTATTAGAAGGCTGTCAGGGGAGAGATCAAACCATCACAGCCGAGCTTTTGCATTCCATTCTCGGACTTGGTAATCGCGGCAACGTTATTGCACTTGCACGCGCAATTGCAGAGCGCGATGCTTCTCTTTGTTTATCACTTGTACAAGAGATTTACGATCAGATGAGTGACTTTAAGGAAGTGCTCTCACAACTCTTGGCCGTGTATCGTGATCTTTTAGTTCTTTCCTGCGTTCCCGATTCGCAAAAATTTGTGGAGGCCTATGAAAATGAGCTTCCTCTCCTTCAAGAGATTTCCAAGCTTCATTCGAGCGAGAGTATTCTTTATCAAGCCCAGCTTTTGGAGGATTTTTATGCGGTCTACGATCGGATCGCAAACGAAAAGAAGGCTTCTGTTGAGATTTTGATGATTCGCCTTTGCTCACCGATGCTTAATTCCTCAAACGAGGCGATTTTGGCAAGACTCTCCGATCTTGAGCGAGCAGGCGTTGTGACTCGTTCGAGCCCTGCCATAGAGTCGACGACCGTTTCGATTGAAAAGCCGTTTTCAGATGGCGCGGTTCTTCGATCCGACCACGTCGTCTTAGAAGAAGAGCAGGAGGATGCTTCCGCCAATGACACTTCATTTCGCGAATTGGTTTTGAAAAATGCTCTTCAGGATCAGGCGTTCATCAAGCCATGGCTACCGCAGATTAGCTTTTCAAAGTCTGATGCAACGCTTCGTGTTCTATCAACTCCCTTTGTTAAGGGGATTCTTTCGGCATCGGGCGCATCCGAGCTGATCCTCAACGCCGCAAAGGAGTTGCATCCTGAAATTACAAGCATTGTCTTTGAAGAAAAAACGATAGAGCCCCACCGGAAGGATACGGGACTTGAAGATTTATAAGGAGAAAAGATTATGAAGGCAAGATTACCGCAAGGAATGGGAAAAGGGCCGTCCAGCCAAAAGGATATGCTTCGTCAAATGCAGAAGATGCAGCAGGATATGGAAACGCTTCAAGTTGATTTGGAAGCGCGCGAATATGAGGTAGCGGCAGGCGGCGGAGTTTGCAAAATTGTCATTGACGGCAAAAAAGTAATCCGTTCCATCACGCTCGATCCTGTGATCGTAGATCCCGATGATTTGGAAACCCTGCAGGACATTCTGGTTGCAGGAGTGAATGAGGCCGTTCGCAGAGTCGAAGATACCAACAATTCCGAAATGTCTAAAATTACCGGAAATCTTTCGATTCCGGGTATTCTCTGATGCTTGGCTTTACCCCCGCCCTCGAAAGATTGGTAGAGCATTTTCGAACGTTCCCGGGTGTAGGATATAAGTCTGCCGTACGGATGGCTTTTTGTGTTTTGGAAATGTCAGAGGATAAAGCATCGGATTTTGCCAATGCCATTCTTGAGGCAAAGGAAAAGATCGGTCATTGTTCTGTTTGTCAGGACATTAGTGAAACACCGATTTGTCCCATTTGCTCCGACCCCGCCCGCGACCGAAGCGTGATTTGTGTTGTAGAGAGTCCCAAGGACGTGCTCGCCATTGAAAAGATCAACGATTTCAGAGGCCTTTTTCACGTTCTTGGCGGTCTGATTAACCCGATCGAAGGTGTCGGGCCGGATGAACTGAAGATCAAGGAGCTGATCGCTCGTCTTAATGATCCCGATCTTAAGGAGATCATTGTTGCCACAAACCCCAGCATTGAAGGCGAGGCGACGGCAATGTATCTCTCCCGTTTGATTCGCCCGTTTGGTATTCGAACCACTCGCTTGGCTTATGGCTTGCCTGCAGGCGGTGAGCTTGAGTATGCGGATGAATTAACTTTGTATAAAGCGCTTGAGGGCAGAAGAGAAATTTAGCGATAATAAAAAAGCAGCAGATTAGATCTGCTGCCTTTTTATTTCGATCAGAGATTATCAGATGTGCTCAGCCGTTCGCTCTTTTTAAAGAGGATCGAAATACACCAAAGGGCACAAAGCCCAACCAGCGTAAAAATGATCCGTGCAACAATGTGCGCCATCCCCGGGAAAATCCAGGATACGATATCAAAATTGAAAAGTCCAATGCTTCCCCAGTTCAGTCCACCGATAATCAGGATGATCAATGCAATTCTGTCAAGCATATTCATACCTCTTATTGATTTGCTGAAGGATATAAAAAAGGTCATATATCCCGTAAATATTATGACCCTTTTTTTGTATTTGATGGTTGGAAATTTTTATTTTATTTTGATGCTTCCCACAACAACGCTCGATGAAACTCTTGAAGTCGTGTTGGAGGGCTGTTTCAGTTCCGATCCGACGGCTTCTTCTTCGGAATAGACAGATCCGAGCGTCGTAGAAAGACTGAGTTTGTAGCTCTCAAGCGGCAAATTGCAAATAACGTTAACCGAGCCGACCCAAGCGTCTAAAACCGTTACCGTGTTCGGATCGTCGGAAAGGGTAGCTGAAATCTTTCCGCTTTTTATGGAGGCGTTACAGGAAGCATATTGATTGTTTTCGAGAATGATTGAACCGCTTTGAGCGTTGCAAGTGATCTTGGATTCCGGATTGGAAAGATTCTTGAGCAGAACCTTTCCTGAAAATGAATCAATATTGATCAGATCAACAGATAGCGAGTCAAGCGTTACCGAACCGATCTTTGAGCGAACGTTAATAGAGGAGATCGAGTCGTTTTCGTTTAAATAAACCGTGACGGTTTTTCCGGAGTTTGCCGAGTTACCGGGTCCGAAAATCTGTCTTAGTCCCTTAAAAGAGAATCCGTTGTCGTCAATATACAGTCCGAAAAAACCGACGGGGTCGATCTCGCGGATTTCAAGAGTTTCGCCGACGATACAAACGGAAAGGTTAGACGTGTTTGTGTGGTTAAGAGTAACGTGCGTCTCGCCGTTTGTCGGTATAACGACGATATCCCCTGCGTATGAGCTGAGGTCAAGCTTGGTAAAGGGGCGCTCGGCCAAACCCTTGACGTAATTGGATTCAGGGGATTGAGAGAGGATCTCTTTCAAGGAAACGGTTTTATCCTCGATAATTTGCACGTTTTGCTTGACACCGAATGCATCAATTCCCAATGCGGTAACGTATATGGCAGAACCCAAAGAAAGCAGGAGACCGAAGGCAAGAAGGATCAAAGAGGTAATCAGTAAAGATTTGGTTGTCTTTTTCATACCTTACCTCCGTAAACAAAAGCTATCATTGTCTTGAGATATTTTAAGAAATATTGCGTAATGCACTTGAGCGTTTTGGGAACGATAGAAAACAGAAATTCATAAATGATTGCCGCGCTCGCCGTGACAACACCAAATAAAATCGTTCCGATGCCAATCTCAATCAAACCAATCGCGACAGAATCGAAGAGGAGGGTAAAGCCGTAAACAAGCTCGATGATCCCCGCGACGATCAAACCGACCATTAAGATAAAAACGAGGACGGATACCAGAACAATAACGACGGTGGAAATCAGATAAGCGAGTGCGCCAACAGATAAAAAAATGAAAAGAAATGGCAAGAGTGGGATTGACAGAAAAACGGTGGCGGCTTTTTTTGCTGCAGGAGAGTGCTTTTCGGCAGGGAAGAGACGGTTAAATAAGCCGACGTATTCCTTCTTGGGTTCCGGCTCTTTTGCCGTGGTATCTTCTTCAAGCGCGGATACCTCATCAGATTGAGGGGCATCTTCCGATAAGTTTTCTTCCTCGGTTGCGGGAATGGCATCAACAACGGTTGGCAAGACCAAGGGATCGTGATCCAATGCTTTTGCCTCATCGAGCATTTTTTCGGCCTTTTCTTCCGGTTCGGCGAAGACTTCCTCGTCGTATGTCTTTGCTTTTTGTAACGTGTCAGCCTTGGCCTTGTCAATCTCCTCGGCGGAGAGTCCGTTTTCTTGATCCAAAGGCTCAAGAACGATCTCTTCGATCGGGGTCTGACGATCTTCGATAACGACCTTCTCGCCGTAAATTGGCTTGACCTCGCTTTTCTCCATCGAGTGAATGACCTCAGCACTCTCGCCTTGGGCGACGGGCTTCGTGAAGATCAAATCATCGTCCGAGGGCGAACCGGCATCCTCTTCGCTTGCGGTTTGGATCGTTTCAATTCGTGTCTGATCGTGCTCATCAATCGAAGCGTTGCCGGTCTTTTCGGATGAGTCGGTCGATTGAGTCGGCTCGGAAGGTGCCGCTGCTTGATTATTTTGGTGGAGAAGATGATAGCTTTGCTTGAGTCTTTGAGCAATATGCTCGGGCGAGCCGAAGGATTTGACAATCAGCTCCTCCTCCGTCAAGGTCACGACGTCTGATAGTTTTTTTTCATAGAACCGTGCAACGGTTTGCTTCTCTTCTTCTGTTAAAAAATCCAATTGAAACAGAAGACGTTTTAAAAAGGCAGTTCCGGTCATTATTTCACCACACATTTCATTTATCACTACCTATATTATGACATATTATCAGAGAAAAATCAAGAATCTGATCGTATTTGTTCCTTTTCTTTCGAATTACTTGTCAACGTTAAAAAAATATGTTAAAATAATCAAAAAATTATCGGAGGATTCGTTATGAGCCTTGCAGATCATATTTTCATCAATATGTGCCGAGATATTTTGGAAAACGGAACTGATACCCGAGGCGAAAAGGTGCGTCCTCATTGGGCGGATGGTACGGCTGCCTACACCGTCAAGCGATTTGGAATCGTCAATCGCTATGATTTGTCCAAGGAGTTTCCCGCCATCACTTTGCGCAGAACCGCGCTGAAATCCTGTGTGGATGAGATCCTTTGGATCTGGCAAAAAAAGAGTAATCGCATTGAGGATCTCTCCTCGCGTATTTGGGATTCTTGGGCCGATGAAGACGGTACGATCGGGAAAGCATACGGTTATCAGCTTGCTCAGAAATATCAATTCAAGCAAGGCGTTATGGATCAGGTAGACAACGTGTTGTGGCAACTGAAAAACACGCCGTTCTCCCGCAGGATTCTCACGAATCTTTATAATTTTTCCGATCTTCACGAGATGGGCCTTGAACCTTGTGCGTATTCGATGACATTCAACGTTACTCAGGATTCCGCAGGAAACCTTGTTTTGAATTCCATTCTCAATCAGCGCTCCAGTGACGTTCTGACGGCAAACAATTGGAACGTTGTTCAGTACGCTGTTCTAACCCATATGTTTGCTCAAGTTTGTCAAATGAAGGTCGGCGAATTTGTTCACGTCATTGCCGATGCGCACATTTACGATCGACACATTCCTCTTGTTCGCGAGCTCATCTCCCGCGAACCCTTGCCCGCCCCTAAATTATGGATCAATCCCGACGTAACTGATTTTTATCAATTCAAAACAGAGGATATTCAGCTGATTGATTATCTGACGCACGAACAGATCAAGAATATTCCCGTTGCAATCTAAGAGGTAATTATGGATTTAATTGTTGCAGTGGATTTGAAATGGGGAATCGGAAAGAAAAACGACCTCTTGTTTCATATTCCCGAGGATATGAGGTTTTTTCGTTCCAAGACGCTTGAAAAGACTGTTATTTTGGGCAAAAACACGCTCTTGAGCTTTCCCGAGTCGAAGCCGTTACCGAAACGTCATCACCTTCTCTTAACGCATTCTGAAGATCAATTCGGCCCTAGCGTTACGAATATTAAGAGTCTCGATGAATTGGAGGAGTATATTCGTACGATTCCTTCCGATGACCTTGTTGTAATTGGCGGTGCTTCCGTTTATGCCCAGCTTTACAAAAAATGCAAATATGCTTTTGTTACGAAAGTATCTGCTGTGGATACGGCGTGCGATACCTTCTTTCCGAACTTGGATTCTGATCCTGACTTTCGCTTGGTCGAACAAAGCGATTGGATGCTTTCCGAAAAGGCGGGTTTGAAGTATTCCTTCTGCAAATACGAAAATATAGCGCTTTTATAACGAAAAGAGAAGTCCTTCGAAAGGACTTCTCTTTTTTGCATATCTTTTCCTATCTATGAAATAATAATTCTATGTTGAATTTATTGATACGATTTCTGTTTATTTATTTTTTTATGGTCTTCTCCATGAAGTTGATGGGAAAGAGACAAGTTGGCGAAATGCAAATGTCCGAGCTTGTGACGGCCTTCTTTCTGTCCGAGCTGGCAACCTTCACCGTTACAGACTCCGATATTCCTCTGCTGTATGGAATCATCCCCATCCTTTTGCTGATTTGTATGGAGGTGATTATTTCATTTTTTGCCATAAAGAATCCGTTGATGAAGCGTCTGTTTGATTTTTCACCGGGGATTCTGATTGATCGCGGGAGAATACTGGAAAAAGAGTTGGCAAGAAACAGAGTGACGATTGATGAACTGCTTAGTTTGCTAAGACAAAACGGATTTTTTGATTTAAAGAAGGTGAACTATGCTATTTTAGAACCAAACGGTCAGCTCAGTGTGATCCCTTTTGATCGGGATGATTCCGTGACAAAAAAGGACCTTGGCTTGACGACGACGAATGAGCCATGCTTTACGGTTGCGGTCATTGATGACGGAAAGATTAATCAAAAGGCGCTGGATGCCATAGGAAAAAACGAGGTTTGGGTTAAAAAAATATTAGAAAAACACAGGATCGGTCGTGTGCAGGATGTGTTTTTGATGGCTTCTGATTTTGTCGGAAACGTGACAATGATAAAAAAGGATATGAAATGATGAAGAGCTTTGTTGCCGCATGCTCTATTTTTACGCTGATCCTACTTGCACTCCTGTTTTCCTCTAATCTTTTGGAGCGTAGATTAGATGCTTTTGCAGATCTCTTTGACGCTTGCTCGGATTTGGAACAGAGCTTTTCCTCTGATGAAAACAGGGCATTAATTTCTCAAATGATTTCGTCTTGGGAGCAGGAAGAAAGGCTTTATCACCTGTTTTATTCCCATAGTGCGATTCGGGAGATTAGGGCTTCTCTCGTGCGTTTGCGTGATTCTTCTAACGCAAATGATTTCGCACTGTATGTTGATTCTCTTCATTCTCTTGAATTGCAGTTAGAGGTCTTTAGAAGCAATGCAGGGGTTAGTCTTTGGGAGGTGCTATAAAAGGCTAATTCCATCGAACTCGTGTTCCGATACAATGTGAACGTTTAATCGGTATAGATTAAAATAATCCATCAATTCTATATTGGAAAGCTTGGTTTTTGCATCCGTAATAAAAACGATGCTTCCGAGTGCGGCGTTTCCCGCTGCTGTCCCTTGTATTGTGACAATCAGATCAAGTGTATCTACAATTTCACGCTCCTCCTTGCCTCTTATGTCCACAAAAAGAGACCCTTTGATCCTGCGATGACGATAAAAGAAATAGTCTAAGATCCGAATGGCAAGCAATACGATACCGAGTGAAGAAAAAAATGCTAATATGATTTCAGACATATCCATTCCCTCCGATTTTATACTATGCCGGGGAAAGAATTATGTTCTCGTATCAAAAAAAGCCGCTGTGAGGCGGCCTTTTTTTATCCTTGTGAAATTGTTATGTTTTCTCCGTCCGAGCGGATCTGAACGGAACCGTAGCGCGTCTGGTAAAGATGAATGTTTCGCTGCTCGCAAAGCTGGACGATTTTCTCGTCACCCGGATTTTTGTCTGAATTACAGGCTACTGCGTATTTCGGACTGACCTGATCGAGAAAGAACTCGTAGTTGTCAAGGTAATTGGCGTGATAGGGAAGCTTGATAAAATCAAAACTCGCTTGACCGTCCGACAGCCATTCCTGCAGGCGAAGCTCCATCGCATCCGCGCAGAATAGAAAACGATTGTTTTCATGGGAAAGCGAAACGATCAATGACGCGTTGTTGTCTTCCTTTTTTGAATAGGAATCATTTTTGGGAGGATCAACGATAAAATTCATCGTTCCGATTGTAAATTGAACGGGATCGGAAAGTTTTGTTATGCTTTTATTCTGCTCGGAAATGACTTTGTGGTAGGCAGTATATTCAAAACGGTCGGAGACAAAATCTGATTCAAGGATCTGTTTTACGTCGATTTCATTACAAACGGTGGCTGCCCCGCCGATGTGATCCTTATCAAAATGCGTCAAAATCAGGGTGTCGATCACGGTAATATTCTGCATCTGCAAATAGGCAAGGATTTCAGGCGCGTTTTCTTCCTCTCCCGTGTCGATCATCACAGTTTTCTCACCTTGACGGATGATAATGCAATCGGCTTTTCCAATGCTCAAAACGTCGATTGTCATTGACTCCGAATGCGTTGACGAGCAAGATGCGAGAAAAACGAAAGTGAGTATCATCACAAAAACAGTAATTTTCTTCATCAGGTAGCTCCTTTCCTTATTTATCATTATATCACTCGCCTTGTTTGTTTGCAAGTTAACGGTTGCAAAACGATGTGTTTTTTGCTATAATTTGAAAAGGGGGGGATGACTATGATTGAATATTCCGTGATTCGCTCGGCAAGAAAAACCTGCTGTATCGAAATCGATCGTGATGCGCGCGTTGTTGTTCGCGTTCCTTGGCTTTATCCGACCAAAAAGATCGATGAGCTGGTGCGCTCCAAGGAAAAATGGATCGCAAGCCACCTTGATCGTATGCTGAAGATCCCACCCTCAAAAATTGTAAGTCATTCAGAGCGAGAAGAGCTTCGTCAAAAGGCGAAAGAGATTCTCCCCGAACGTGTTTTTCAAATTGCCAAGCAATTTGAACTTCGCTATCGTTCTGTACGAATATCCGTTGCAGAAAAGCGCTTTGGTAGCTGTAGTGCGGATCATCGGATTTCCTTGAGCTGTTATTTGATCTTATATCCGCAGGATTTGATTGATTATATTATTTTGCACGAGCTGTGTCACACCGTTGAGCACAATCATTCCGCTTCTTTTTACCGTCTGCTGGACCGTTGGATGCCGGATTGGAGATCAAGAAAGAGAATGCTCGCTCAGATGCCCTTGCCGCATTGTGTTTGAGCATAAAAAAGGAAAAAAATATGTTTTTACCGATAACAAGAAATGAAATGTTGTCAAGAGGATGGGATCGTCCCGATGTCGTTCTCGTTACGGGCGATGCCTATGTTGACCATCCAAGCTTTGGTACTGCCATTATTTCCCGTGTTCTTGAGAATGCAGGCTATCGTGTTTGCATTCTTCCTCAGCCTCAATGCGATGAGGATTATTTGCAATTTGGAGAGCCGAGGCTTGGATTTTTCGTAAACGGCGGAAATATTGATTCAATGGTAGCGCATTATACCGTTGCCAAACGTCGCAGAACGACTGACTACTACAGCCCCGGGGGAAAAATGGGTCTGCGGCCGGATCGTGCTACGATTGTGTATTGTAAAGCGATTCGCTCGCTATTTCCCGATGCATTTATTGCTATCGGTGGGGTTGAGGCATCGCTTCGCCGCTTTGCTCATTACGATTATTGGGATAATTGTGTGAAGCCTTCCATTTTGGTTGAATCCGATGCTGATATCCTGATGTACGGAATGGGAGAAAAGCAGGTCGTCTCGATCTGTGAATTAATATCAGAAGGGAATTATGAGTCCTTAAAAAAGATCCGCGGTACCTGCGTTTTGATGCCGAAGGACTGGTGTGTTCCGACTGATGTTCTCCTGATTCCATCTTTGGATGAAGTCAAACCTCAGACCTCGAACGGTTTTCGAGCATACGCGGACTCTTGCCGCATTCAGCAAGAGGAGCACGATGCCGTTCGCGGGAGAGCGATCGCTCAACGGCATAAAGAAGGCTTTGTGCTTCAAAACCGCCCAATGCCTCTTTTGACCACGAAAGAACTTGATGCCGTGTATGATCTTCCGTATGAAAGAGAGTATCACCCGTCCTACGTTCCCCTTGGCGGTGTTCCTGCGATTGAGGAGGTAAAATTCTCCATCACACATAATAGAGGTTGTTTTGGCGCTTGCAACTTTTGTGCTATCGCCTATCACCAGGGAAGAGCTGTTGTATCGCGTAGCAAAGAATCTATTTTAAAAGAAGCGCGGCTTCTCACTCAAAAGTCTGATTTTAAAGGGTATCTTCACGATGTCGGCGGCCCGACTGCCAATTTTCGTCATCCATCCTGCGAGTATCAAAAGCAGAGCGGTCTTTGCCCCTCAAAGAAATGTTTGGCACCAAAGCCTTGTCCCAACCTTGTTGTTTCTCATCGTGAGTATCTTGACATTCTGCGATCGCTTCGAGCATTACCGAAAGTCAAAAAAGTGTTTGTTCGCTCAGGTATTCGTTTCGATTACGTGATGTCGGATCCCGATGAAACCTTCTTCAAAGAGCTGGTTCGCGAGCACGTGAGCGGTCAACTTAAGGTTGCGCCGGAGCATTGCTCTGATTTCGTTCTGTCAGCGATGGGAAAACCGAAGTTTTCCGTTTATAAAAGATTTCAAAAACGTTTTTATGAACTAACCAAGTCGATCGGTAAAAAGCAGTATCTCGTTCCGTATTTAATGTCTTCGCACCCCGGCTCCACCATTCATGATGCGATTGAATTGGCACTTTTCTTAAAGCAAGAAAAGATGCATCCGGAGCAGGTTCAGGATTTTTATCCGACACCGGGAACCGTCTCAACTTGTATGTTCTACACGGGTCTTGATCCATATACGCTTCGCGAGATTTTTGTCCCCAAAAGCAGAGAAGATAAGATGAAGCAACGAGCCCTGCTTCAATACTACAAGCCGGAGAACCGAAGTCTGATTACGGAAACCCTGATCGAGGCAGGCCGAGAGGATTTGATCGGATACGGGCCCGATTGCCTCGTTCCTCCGAAAACTATGACGCCAAAGCAAGAACATAAGGTGAATAAGCCCGCGGCCTCGAAACGAAAAACGTCTCTTACGAAGCATTTAAAAAAGCGAAAAAAATAATGGAGTCAATCGACTCCATTATTTTTTTACTCCATATAATCGAGAATGTACTGAACAAAAAGATTTGGCGCAACATCGAGTGCTTTCTCGTTGATGACCGTCTTGCCGTTGTGCAGCGGGATCATGCGGCCATCATCGGGCTGAACGCCGAGAGAAACCATTGCGGCGGGCTTGAGAAGGGAATAGTAAGCAAAATCCTCGGCGCCCATGCTTTTTGGTCTTTCTGCAACGCATCCTGCTCCGTAAAGCTTTTCGGCAGAGGCAACAAGTTTGTCGACCGTCTTATGATCATTAAAGAGGCAGGGATAGAACTTTGTCGTTTCGATTTCAAAGCTTGCGCCAAGCTCCTTGGTGACACTATCACAGATGTCGGTAATTCTGCGGTAGACGTATTCATCAACTTGGGTATTCATGGCGCGGATCGTGCCGTGCATCATCACGTTATCGCAGATGATGTTGTTTGCAGCACCGCCGTGGATCTCGCCGATTCCTACTACCACCGGCTCAAAGGGATCAAGTTCGCGTGCTCTCATCACCTGAATATCGTTGTAGATTCTGGCGGCCATTGCAATCGCATCAATTCCTTGTTGCGGGCGAGCAACGTGTGCACTCTTTCCGTGAAGATGGATCTTGAAGCCGTGGCTGGAGGCGTTCATACAAGTTTTATTCAAATGAAGCAGGCCGGCGGGCTTGAGCGTATTAACGTGGCAAGCCAAAATGGTGTCGACCTCATCCATAAGTCCGCTGTCGCAGATCGGCTTTGCACCGCCGGGCCCCTCTTCGGCGGATTGGAAAATGAGCTTAATACAGCATTTGATCTCTTTTTCCATTTTTTTGAGTGCTTTTGCGGTTCCCAAGAGCATTGCTGCATGGCAATCGTGACCGCAGGCGTGCATCTTACCGGGGTGCTTGGACGAGAAGGGAAGGCCGGACTGCTCCTGAATGGGGAGCGCATCAATATCGGCGCGAAGCGCAATCGTCTGATTGCCAACACCCTCGTTAATGGTTGCGACGATGCTTGAGATCCCGTATTTTTCGGTATACGAGATTCCCAATTCGTCCAACTCGCGACGGATGATTTTGAGCGTTTCATCAAGGTCATAGCCGATTTCGGGCACTTGGTGAAGCTCTCTTCTTACACGAATAATGTAATCAAGATCAATTCTGTTCATAATTACTCCTTAATGGTTTTTAATCAATGTTGTATTCTTGTAAAAAATGCTTGATTTCTCTGTAAAGCCTTGAAATGGGAAGACCGACAATGTTGGAATAGTCTCCTTCGATTCTCCTTACAAATTTCGCCCCTTTTTCCTGGATTGCGTATGCGCCCGCTTTACCAATCGGTTCACCGGTCTTAATGTATTCGTCAATTTCGGAATCCTCAAGGGGATAGAAGGTAACGTAGCTTTCCTCGAAAAAAGTTTCCGAAAAGCCACGACAGGTGATACAGCATCCGGTAATTACCTTGTGTTCTCGACCGGAGAGCGCATGGAGCATGCGGGAGGCATCGGCGTCATCGCTTGGTTTCCCGAAAATGACTCCGTCCAGCAAAACAACGGTATCTGCTGTGATTATGAAATCGTTAGGATGCTTGGCAGAAAGAGCAAGAGCTTTTTGAGCCGCCAAATAGACGGGTGCAAATTCCGCTCCGATCTCATCGGGAACGGTTTCTTCGATATCGGCGGGAAGTATGATAAACTCGGGATATAGCCGCTTCAACAGTTCTTTTCTTCTCGGGGAGGCTGAGCCTAAAACTATATTCATTCGTTTGCTTCCTCGTTATTTTTCTCTGAGATAAACATCTTTGGATTGATTAAAATAAAAACGATCATAAAGCCGGTCTGAGGCCAAAAGAGAGTGATGTCGGCCATACCGTTCACCAGAACACCTACCGCAATGGAAAGCATAAATGATAATGACAGCTTATCCGTTGCCTTGACGGCGGCTTTGACGTTACAGACCATTTTCTTGATGCAATATGCGGCGATACTGAAGGTGCCGCACAGGCCGAAGTTTAGGAGTAATTCCACGTAAAGATTGTGTGCGTGAAGAGCATAAAAGCTTGCGTTGCTGTAATGCTCCCAAATACCGCTGTAGGAGTAATAGCCACAGCCGAAGATCGGGTGATCCGCAAAACAGCGAAGTGCCGCCTTCCAAATTCCGAGCCGGAAGTCAAGATAAGATCCCGAGGAGTCGAAGCGTGGCAGAAGAGTTGGGTGATAAATTAACAGAACGACAAACGCGGCGAGTGCGGTAAGTAAAACGAAGGAAAATTTCCTGTGGTAAAAGAAGAAAAATACCAAAATGGAGATCGATGCGGCAATATACGCTGTTCTTGTTTGGCAAAGCCAAAGGCCCGCTACGTTAGAGAAAAAGGAGATCGCAAACAGAATCTTTTCCCATTTCGCTTTAGCAGAAAAGAAGCAAAACAGGGAAACGATCACCATAATCTCGATCATGGTGCCGTAGTAATTCTCGTTGATAAACATAGAAGGAAAACGATTCGGTCTATCAATGCTTGCGGGAAGATTGTTGATCTTCTGAACGATGGCAACAACAAGACAGCCGATGCTGAGAATGCAAGAAAGCTTCATCCCCATCAAATAGGCGCGCTTTGTCATAATATTGATAAAAAAGAAAATGTCAAAGCAAAGAATGATGATACCGATGGAAAGGAGCTTTAAATAATCTGCTTTCAGCAAAAAAGTGCCAAGCATAGCATCTTTGGCATTTAAGAACGTAGATAATGCGGCGCTGAAGGCAAAGATCAGCAGAAAATACTCATATTTATGAACAGGTAAAGCCTTCTTTGCTTGCTTTGTAAAAAGCATATAAAACGGAAGCAGCAAAATGAGCGCTGCGATAAAAAAAACAGAGACAAAGGCAGAAAGCACAAGCAGAAGAACGAGAAGCTCGTTCATCGTGAGCTTGGAAAACAAAGCGTTTGATTTGTTTTCGCGATCAAGTGCTTTCATTTTGTCTCCGTTAAGAATCATCAGGCGTTTCGTTGTTAAAACATTTCTTTGACTGACATAATTATACTGTAAAGCAAAGTAAATGTCAAGGTGAAAGAGGGCCGATTCATTTGCTTCTTCGACACTTTAACCTTTTTCCGGAATAATTCGTTCTATCAGTGAATTTGAGAATGCCTCCAATGCAATGAAATCCATAGAAGCAACGTAGATTGCTTCTAATTGCGTGTGAAGCTGTGATGCCTGTTGAAACGCCTCGGTTGCACCTGCATATAATTCCTGACAGCACTTTTTTGCAAAGCGAATCTTCTGTCGATTCTCATGAATTGTATTTTGATCCAAGAAACGGTTCATATTCACATAATGATAGTCCTTACCCTTGAGTTCTGAAGCGTAATTTCGCTTGCCGATTTGAACACAAAGTCTTATGGATGGGAAATATATTGCACAGGGATATTCTGGGAAAATCGGATCGGGGCTGAGCCAAACCTCGGTTTTGCTGTTTTTTGCCTTTTGATAGATCTCTTGCAAAAATAACTTTCCGGAATGAAGAACGTCCTCAACAATATAGATTGTGTCGCTGTTTTTCATAAAACTGTCAAGATAGGTGACTCCTTCGTGATTAAAGGCCGAAACAATGCGAATTTCCTCTGCTCCGCAGGCTTGCTTTTGTATTCTTCGATCAAACGTTCGATCAATCATTTTACTCATTTTTTCTTGATTTAATGTGCCGATTGATAATTTGAACGTTTCCTTTTCAATTTCGCCTGCAGATTTTAAAAATCGGAATGCTCGCAGATACCATTGCTTTTTTTGTCGAATCAGATTGAGGATCTCACGACGCTGAGAAAGTATCTTATCCCGATTCCAAAAAATACCGAGATTCACAATCGTTTCGACTGCTCCCGGATACTGAGGGTCAACGGTATGCGGACTTGTTCCATCAATGACAGATAGCTTCAACTCAGGAATTAAAATTCCGTCCAGCGAAACAGGATCGGAGGAACAATAAAATCTATGCACTTCATAGTTCCTTTTTGATGCTTCATTGGCAATTTTTCTCATCAGCGATGACTTTCCCGTTCCCGGTCCGCCTTTTAAAATAAAAATTTGCTCGGACTTGTCGGGATCAAAAATCTTATCGAAGTAGCTTTTAAATCCGTTTGGAGTGTTCATCGCTGCAAAAAAAGAAAAGTGTTCCTGTAACATAAGACGCCTCTCTTCCGAAAATACTTACTGTATCTTATGAAAGAGAGGCGTATTTGCTACTGAATTAGTTTTAATTTGGCGTAAGTGGCCATTAGTTTCTTTTCGCCGGCCTTGTCAAATTGAATTTTATACAAAACATCAGAACCATATTTCTTTGCCGATAAGATCGTGCCATCGCCGAAAATTAGGTGCGTAACGCGATTTCCGACGGAAAAAACGGGGAGAGGAGCGCTTGGCTTTTTCGGTGGAAGATCACTTTCCGATCTTGGAGCTCTTCGCTCGAACGTCGTCACTCGGTGGACGATCGGCTTCTTATTTGTATAATCTGCATAGTAAGAAAGATTCTCTGTCTGATCTGGCTCGTATAGCTTAATATGAATATAATGCTCGGGAATCTCTCTAACGAAGCGCGAGACGGGGTTAACACTTGTTCTTCCATAAAGCATTCTTTGGTAGGCACAGGTGATAAACAGACGCGACTTGGCTCTGGTCATTGCGACGTATGCAAGTCTTCGTTCCTCCTCGATGTCTTCTTCTGTGATCGTGGATTGAGCAGAAGGGAAGAGATTTTCCTCCATTCCGACAAGATAAACAACCGGAAATTCCAAGCCCTTTGCCGCGTGAATCGTCATCATAACGACGGAGTTGGTTTCTTCGTCGTAGTTATCGATGTCAGAGACCAGCGCAATTTCCTCCAAAAAACCGACAAGTGAAGGCTCATCGTTTTTTTCTTCATAAAAAAGGGCCGAGGAAATAAGCTCGTTTACGTTGTCTCTTTTCTCAGAGTTTTCGTCGCCAAGAAGTGTTTCCATATATCCTGTGCGATCAAGAACCGCTTTGACCGTCTCGGAAGGAAGGCTTTGGCTTGAAAAATCGGTAAGAGAGTCGATCAGACTTGTAAAATCTTTTAATCTTGACGCCGCTTTTGACAGCTCCGGGTATTGATCGGCAGATCGAAGGACGTCGTAAAGACCGACACCGACTTGTTTTGCAATTTCTTGTGCGCGCTGCATCGTCGTCTGTCCGATTCCCCTGCGCGGTGTGTTAATGATTCGGTTCAAACTAACAGGATCATTTGGGTTTCTTAACACTCTAAGATAAGAAATAATGTCCTTGACCTCGGCGTGATCGTAAAAACGAAGGCCGGAGAGTAAACGGTGAGGAACACCCGATTTGGTAAAAACGGTTTCTAAGGCATTTGCCTGTGCTCTCGTTCGATATAGGATGGCAATATCGCGGTATGCAAATCCCTTGGCGACCACCATTTCGGAAATGCTCTCCGTGATAAATAGAGCCTCCTTTTCCTGATCGGCTAATTGATAAAGCCGTGGGCGAAAGCCCTGTTCATTTCTGCTTCTGAGCTTCTTATAGCGGCGGGATCTGTTGTGGGCGATCATTCCGTTCGCGGCTTCCACGATGGTAGCTGTCGATCGATAGTTATCCTCAAGGGTAATGACGGTTGCATCGGGGTACTGCTTGTCAAAGTCGAGAATGTTGGATATATCGGCGCCACGGAATTTGTAAATGCTTTGATCGTCATCACCGACGACCATTACGTTTCTGTGTCCGTCGCCGATCAGCTTCATCAGAAGGTATTGGACGTGGTTGGTGTCCTGGTATTCGTCAACCATAACGTGATGAAATTTGTTTTGACACCAACGAAGCACGTCGGGATCGGTTTGCAGCATTCTGACCGTAACGCACAGTAGGTCATCAAAATCCATCGCGTTTGCCTTAAACAGCGTATCCTGATACTCCTGATAGATCTCGGCGCAAAGCTGCATTTTGGCAGAAAATTTTGCTCGTTCCTTGAAATCCTCGACGGTTTCAAGCTTATTTTTGGAATTGGAGATGACGTTTAAAACGTACTTCGGAGTAAAGTCTCGGTCTTCGATGTTTTTTTGCTTGAGAATGTCGGAAATGATCTTTTTGCAGTCGTCTTGATCGTAAATGGTAAAGTCTTTTCCGTATTGCGTATGATCCGAAAACATGCGAAGCAGTCGTACACAGATGGAGTGAAAGGTACCGGACCAAATCAGATCGGCGTTCTTTCCCAATACGTTGGAAAGTCGCTCTTTGATTTCGTTTGCGGCTTTGTTCGTAAAGGTGATGGCGAGAATGTTCGATGGATGACACGGCTCGTCCGCAAAGCCAAGCAGCGTTTGATAGAGAACGTCTCCGTTATTGCACCCATTCGGAGCAGCCAGCATCTTTAGCGTGCGGAATTCATCGTTTGTCATTGGAATTTCCTTCTCGGAATAAAAGGCATTGCCAAAGCGGGCAATAAACGCAATTCTGTTAGCCAGAACGGTCGTTTTGCCGCTTCCGGCGCCGGCAACGACCAGCAAAGGGCCGTGAACGGTAAACACGGCTTGACGTTGATTCCGATTCAGCCAGGAATAGGCAAGATGAAACAGTGATCTTTTCAGTCGGTGAATTTCAGATGTCATAGTTCTTCTCCTTACCGGATTATTATAAGGGATTTGGAAGTAAAAGTAAAGAATTGCAATGCATTTTATCCTTGAATTTTAAGACGAAATGTGATATGCTGATCTTTGAGGTGAAACCATGCAAACAATTCAAGCTTGTTCCTTTACGGGCCACCGCCCAAAATCTTTTTCCTTCGGAGCTGATGAGACGTCTGCTGAGTTTGCAGAGTTTTATCAGCGGCTTCGGAACACCATCATTCAGGTATGTAATGCGGGATGTCGTCGATTTTACTGCGGTATGGCCGAGGGGGTTGATCTTTGGTGTGCTGAAATCGTTCTTTCCTTGAGGGATCATTTCCGGCCTGCTCTTGAGATTATTCCGGTCGTTCCTTACTTTGCTCAGCCGGATACGATGTCCAAAATCAACAAAGAACGCTATCGCGCGGTGATGGATGCTTCCTCAGAACGCTTCTTGGTTTCGCGTCGCTTTACAAAGTCCTGCTTTTTGAAGCGTAATCAGTTTCTTGTCGATTCGGCAGATGCTTTGATTGCTGTTTTGAAAAAAGGCGAGGAACGCTCGGGAACAGGTCAGACCGTTCGCTATGCAACCAAAAAAAAGAAAACAATTTTTTTGATTGATGTTTAAAGCAATAGGAAAGGACAGAGAATGCTACATTCTCTGTCCTTTTTGACGGAATAAGGAAATTTTATTTTTCTTTTGCGGCATTCAAGGATTTGATTCCGAAATAAGTGAATGTGAAGTATGAAGCAAAATGTGCGACCGTCATAATCAAGGCAACCATAACGGCATTGATAAGCGAACCGCGAATCAAAAGCCAACCAATCATAATGACGGCAAAAAGGATGCCGTGGGGAAGGATTCCCTTGAGACTGAATTTTTTGAAATTTGCACTACCGTTCTTAGCGGCGTTCAGCGCCTTCAACTCATAGATGATGGTAAGAACGAGCATAACGGTAAATGTGATAATGGTAACAAAATTCAGAAGATAATAAGTGTTGGCGAGATAGGCCAAAAAGATTGCAACGGTGGAAAGAACGCTCAAAGAGGCAAACAGGCCGGATAACTTTCCCTTAACGATCAGGATTGCAACCCCTGCAACAAGGAGAAGAGCGGGGATTGCATAGATGACGGCAAGAATGGGCGTAGACAGCGTCGGAGCAAGCGCCTCGGTCGAAACGATTTCCATTTTTGCGGGAAGCTCGCCCGAATTGATGATCGTTGTGATAATGTTGGCGGAGTTGTAATCAAAAGAGCCGAACTTGTAGGTATCGGTAATCGTTTTCGGAACTTCACCGGCGGCAGTATAAGCGCCGTCAACCATCAAGTAGATGTATGCAGACGAGGTCTGGTAGGATTTCGTGTTGTTTTTAAAGGCGGTGAGGCCTTCGGCGGTGAACTTGATTTCAACTTGATAAGCGCCGGTCAGGGAAGTGACGACTTTTGCGCTTTCCACCATCGAGGCGTCACAAATCGTCTCGGACATGGTAGAACCGGTAAAGTTCCACTCACCGACGTTGGCGACGGAATCCATCAAGGAGGCAATGTCCTGCGTTTGAGCAACGTCAATGCGGATTTTTTCGTCAACAACCTCTACCGAGGCGTCGTCGTATTCTCTGGAGAGCAGACGCTCGCGAAGAACCTTGGCGGTGTAATTTAAATTGTCGGCAGAAGAGGTAACCTGTGAGGATTCGGGAAATGTCAGATAGATGGCAGTTCCGTTTCCGAATTTGCGATTGGCAACGACTGCGTTCTGATCCAAGATACCGTTTCCATCATAATCGGCAAACTTAAATCCGAACAGAGAAATCATCAGTACACAGACAAAAAGCAGTGCAATTGTCGCGAACTTTAAAACATTTTTCAACATATTGTTATACCTTTCTTGGCCCGAGGGCTTTTAATCGTCTTATTATATACAAAAATGAGCGGTTCGTCAAGTGCTCACAGGCCGAGAAGTTTCTCCAAAGCCGCAAGACGTGCACAAATCGTAATATACTTTGCGATCGGACCGACGTTTTCAATCAAAACGTTACTGGGGGCAATGCGCAGGTTCGAGTCGTTCGGGTCGTTCTTGTAGGGGTAAGTAGCACCAACGTTCGTGAGAGTAACGCCGATTTCTTTTGCTAAATTCCAAGTGCGTTTTGCAGTACCGCTCATTACCTCGAGGCTGACAAAATAGCCGCCTCTCGGCTTAATCCAACTTGCAATACCGCTATCGCCAAAGCCCTCTTCAAAGGTCTTGGTAACAGCATCAAACTTGGGGCGAAGAATGTCGGCGTGCTTTTTCATCGTGCGGTACACACCGTCCGCATCCTTGAAGTAACGGTAGTGACGAAGCTGATTGACCTTGTCGTAACCGAGGCCTTCCATAGAAAGCATCTTTTCAAGCCAAGTAATGTTGGCCTTGGAGGAAGCGGCAAAGCAAACACCACCGCCTGCGAGGGTGATTTTGGAGGTCGAACAGAAGGAAAAGACGATGTCTTCATTGCCGTATTTCTTCGCTTCGCTGTGGATGTTCAAAAGGGAATCCTTTTCATCGTACAGATCGTGTACCAGATAAGCATTATCCCAAAAAATTCTGAAATCCTTGGCCTTCGGCTGGAGCTTGGCAAAGCGGACCACCGTTTCATCACTGTATGTAATGCCGGTCGGGTTGGAATACTTCGGCACACACCAAATACCCTTGATCGTCTCGTCATTGCGAACGGCGTCTTCGATGAAATCCATATCAGGGCCTGTGGAGAGCATCTTAACGGGAATCATCTCGATTCCGAGGTGCTCGCAAATTGAAAAGTGACGGTCATAACCCGGGGCAGGGCAGAGGAAACGAACCTTGTCATATTTTCCCCAAGCCTTTTCCGATTGTTCAAAGCCGATCGCCATCGCATCAACGATAATGTTGTACATCAAGTTAAGCGAGGAGTTTCCGCCGGTGAAGATTTCATCCTCTTCGACGTCCATAATTTGCGCGAAAATACGCTTTAATTCGGGAATACCGGTAGGAAGGCCGTAATTGCGCACGTCAAATCCGGTTTCGCACTTGCAGTCCTCGGCAGTTTCCAGAATGGTCATCAATTCCATACATAGATCAAGCTGAGCTTTTTCGGGCTTTCCCCTTGACATATCAAGGCTCAGCTTCTGATCCTTGATTTCTTGCCACTGAGCACGAACCCGAGCGTATTCGGATTGTAGCTGATTCTTATCTAAATCGGTGTACTTCATATCCTAATCTCCTTACCGTTTCGAAAATTCTTGATAATGACAGTTGGTTTCCATCAAAAAATGCGATGATAAAATCATCAAATATTATATAACAATCGGGGACTTAATTCAATAGATAATAACAATTTTTTTGGATTTTTCCATAAAAAAGGCGACAATCCAAAGTTGAATTGTCGCCAAGTCTTAGATGAATTCCGCTTTGCAACGAAGAGCAAAGAGCTTTCGGAGCCATTCCGGCCTATTATCTATTATTTCTTTTAACTTCAGCAGAGAACGCTTCCCGATCCTTCGATCGAGAACAGCAAACATCTCTACGAGGGGATTGTCGGAAAAAAGGCTCGCTTGAACGTCTTGATTGCGATATTGTTTTAATGCATCCGTAAATTCCTCATCCGTATATTCTGTTCTGTCGAGAATCGTGTAGCGATTCAGCAAGGTCCAGTATTCTTCCCAGTATTCCATACGACCAAAGGGATCGGGATTTGTTTTGTAGCCGCATGCAATAAAATAACTGTTTACCGTTTCCCAGGAAAAACGCTTAAAGAGCTGATCGTCAACGTAGACCTCGAACAGGCAGCAGCCATCCATTCCTTTGTAGGTTGTGCAGTTATAACGGATTCTTTGAGACAAGGAGTCGGCGAGCATTTCATCTTCCAAGTATTTTCTCATGCCGCTCCAAGAAGAGAGAATTTTGGGCATTTGATACCCCCCCTTTTTTGTACTTTCTTTTACTTCCGGGGAACATTGAAAATTGAAAATCTAAAAAGTAAAAATCGACATCCTTCTGTCGAAGAATGTCGATATTTGTCTATGGGCTACAAAAAAGATATTTTCGGCAGTTTTGTCGTATGAATTTGAACTCTTACAGAAAATGAAATCCTTGCTGACGCAAGGATGAAATCAGCTAACGCTGATGAAATCTTCGGCTTTGCCTCAGATGAAATTAAATCCACCCATCCGCCGTCGAGGCGGATTTCACCCAACGAAGTTGGATTTCATCGTCGAAGACGATTTCACCCACCAGCAAGGGTGGATTTAGTTGAAACCGACAGATTCCTGTCGGAATCTGTCTTTTTCTGGCGGAAAGACAGGGATTCGAACCCTGGAGTGGGTATTAGCCACTACACGATTTCCAGTCGTGCGCCTTAGACCAGCTCAGCCATCTTTCCATAGCACATTTGGAACGCAAATTATAATAACACATCATTTTAGAAAAATCAAGCCTTTTTTTATTTTTTATTAAAAAAAAGATGAGAATGCAGGAGGAAAGATACGATCAGGCCGTTAAAAAGACCGCTGAAGATTGCGACGATGATAAGGATCGGAGCGTAGAAGAGAATAGCATCGCTTTGCATGATGAGCCAAAAGACAACGCACTGCGATAAAACGTGAAACAATGAACCAAATACGCTGATGATCCAAATAAAGGATCGGTTGAAAACTTTTTTTAACAGCCACATACAAGCGAGGGAACAGATGGCGCCGGAAAGACTGTAACACAGGGTGATTAAGGAGCCGTGCGAAAAGAAGACGACAGCGACTCGGATCAAAGAAACCAAAAAAGCACTGCCTGCCGACTCGGTATAAAGAATCAGCAAGATGATCGAATTGGCAAGCCCAAGCTTGATCCCGGGGATCGGGAAGGAAAAAGACAACTGTGCTTCAAGGATCGACAGCGCGATTGCGCAGCTACAGTACAGCGAGAGTCTGGTTAAAGTCTTGATCTTCATATTACTCTACCACAGCATCAAATGGGAGATTGGGGTTGGTAAAAGCGATTTCGATCCGATTCGGAAGGCAAACGATCGGGTATTCGGATAAATAGCCCTGCTTTTTGCAATCCTGTCCCGCGCAAACGGAGGATTCGACCCAAACTCTTTGATCCTTAATCCTAATCGTCATTTTTCCGTTTACATCAATCAGTTGATCGTCATTCACTTCAAAAATGCCGAAAACGGCACCGTCACAGGTTACCGTGACCGTGCCATTGTCTTGATCATTGCTATGAATGAGTGCTGTGCAAAATAGCACAAGCGACAGGAAAAATACAGCAAAAGAAGCGTGGATGAAAAAATTACTCTTCGTCTTCTGCATCAGCGGGAATTTCAACCTGTCTGACGGCCCATTTGAAAATTTTCAGCTTGTTGCGGTCAGAACCGGTTTCAATGGTAATAATGTCGTCTTTGATTTTAACGATTCTTCCGAGAATGCCGCCGGTGGTGGAAATTTCGTCACCGATTTGGAGACTGTCTCGCATCTTGGCGGTTTCCTTTTCTTGCTTTTTTTGCGGACGGTAGATCATAAAATAAAAGATGGCAACGAATGCTACCAGCATAACGATCATCGATACTTGTTCGCCCATTTCATACCTCCTCAAGTTTTGTTTAGGCTATTATAGTGCATTTGTTTCGATTTTACAATGCCTTTGACAATTTTTTCGGAAAATGAATCTTGAATTTTTTTGCTGTTTTGCTATAATGAAAGAAAAAAGAAGTGGATTGAGTTGTGATATGATTATTTTGGGTATTGATTTCGGAGACAAGCGGATGGGCGCGGCGATCTGCGATCGTGAAGAGAAGCTTGCTGTCAGCATCTCTACGGTACAGGTTCGCGGTGCGAGGGATGCTGCTGAAAAGGCAGCTGCTCTTGCATCGGAGCGTTCGGCGGAAATGATCGTTGTCGGCATGCCTGAGAGAGCCGATGGCTTTCGCGGGGAGCGATGTGAAAAAACGGAGGTGTTTCTTTCGTTCCTTCGCAATCTTGTCACCGTTCCGATTGTGACGGTTGGAGAGCGTTACACAACCGTCCAGGCTCATTTAATGCTTTATGAGACGGGGCTGGGCGGAAGAAAGCACGTTCAGTGCGTTGATGCTCTATCTGCTCAATTGATTTTGCAGTCTTATCTCGATCAGAAGCGGCAGAACTGAAAAAAGAGACGAATCCGAGCGGATTCGCCTCTTTTTTCATATGATATGAATCTGGAATGATTATAAGGTTTTTAGAATACTGATCGCACCGTCAGTAATAATCTTTGCACAGTTCGGCGCAAAGATAGAAGCCTTTCTTTCATAGCCGTCTTCGGAGAAGGCTTCCGCGGAAGGATAGTAAGCGTTTTCCTCGCCGCCGTTGGAGCAGGAGGTAACGAATGTGGTGTCGAAATTACTTGCGTTCTTAATATCCATACCGATAGATTGGAAAGGTTCGCCGGGGATGCCGACAAAGACCAGCTCGCCGATCTTCAAAGCGGTGATGTTGAGCTGATAGAAGTCGGGGTGGTCAAGCGTTTCAACGATGCGAACCGCCTCTACATTTGAAATCGGATAATCCTTAAGCTCGGGAGCCTTGCTTCCTTTTTCCAGATAGATCTGATACATTTCTTTGGCAACGGGAAGCATTTCGGGGGCAAAGCTTGCCTTTGCAATTTGGACTTCGGTCGAAGCAACGTTGATCTCATCAAAGGCAAGATCGTGAGCATCGTCGTAGAGCTTTAAGACCTCGCCGGCAAGAATGCGTCCCATTCTCTGCGCAACGGGAACGCCCTTTTTCCACGGAGTTTCCTTCGGAAGAAAGGGATTTCTGTGGTTTGAATCTCCTTCTGCACCGTTGAAGAAGATAACTTCTTTTTCACCGAGAAAGGCACCCTTCAAATACTCGGTCATATAGCCGGAGTAATCAGCGCAGAATTTGTTGCCGCCGATTACGTCAGCGTGCGTGCCGAAATTGACAAGGATGATTTCCTTGGCTTCTTCGCGGATGACTCGAACGATCTGAACGGAGTCGTCGTGCTCGCTCTCAAAACGAAGGATGTCGGGATTTCCGAAGGACGGGTTCGTTTTGACCGTTCCGTCCTTCATACGGCAACGGCGGATAAATCCGACGCCCTTTGCTTCTCCCTTCGCGGCTTTTAAAGTCGCGGGTTTCAAGTCCTCAATGGCAAAGATTGCGCTGTCGCGGCACTGTTGAAAGAGTCTTTGCATATAAATGCGCGCAAGCTCCGAATTGGTTTGATCGGGAGCAACCAGACGGAAAGAGGTGTGGGAGTGATTGGCGGAGATGTAAATGTATCTTTCGTCGATTCCGCACGCATCAGCGATCATTTTTCTTAGTTCATAGTATCCTTTGGTTCGAATGCTGATGCATTCAACGCTGATAAACACGGCAGTTTTGCCGTTTGAGCGGAACGCGATCGTGCGAATATGCAAATCATTGATGATGCCGTCGGCGGGGCGTACGGAATAGTACCCCGGAATGTTGAATCCAAGCGGCGGGGTGATGACGTCTTCGGCATACCCTGCAAAAAGCTGATTTTGATTTTGATCCATAATGTCAACTCCTTTTTTTATTGATTTCATTTTATCACATTTTCCGACCATTTCCATAAAAATGGAAAGATTTTATTCGTTTCATTTAAAAAGTCCATCAAAATTTAAATTTGAAAGCCAAGCCGACGCATTTGCATTTTTTTTTACAAAAGTTATTAACAAATTGCATTTGATATGTTATAATATGAAAACTTAATACGCAAAGAGGTATAATTATGAAACCGATCTTTCGCAGTGCTATGTTTGGATTTAATAAGGCCGACGTGGTTGCATTTGTTGCCAAGCAGAGTAAGCAGTATGAAAATAGAATTGCTGAACTCGAGGAAGAGCTCGAACGGCAAAACAGGGAACACACAGCAGAGATGGATCGCTTTAAGTCCGACCGAGATGCTTTGGATTCCCTTCGAGCCCGTTCCTTGCAGTCGGCAGATACCGCGAAGAGAATCGAGGTGCTGTCCGAGTCGATTCTTTCCCGTTTTGATTCTTTGGAGCAGTGCAGTGAGCTTTGCGGAAATGATCGCATTCAACTCCGCGATGGGATTTTAACCCTTCAGACGGCCCTTAAGGACGCCCTTTCTTTCCGCGAAAAGGCTGAAAAGTTTGACCGACTTGCCGGCGTCTTGTCTTCCATCGTCTCGGGAAGGGAAGAGAATCTCACCGTCTCCTCTCAGTCTTCGGTCGACCCGACGGTCAGCATCCCCTCAGAGCAGAATTTTGATCGACAAGACGAGCTTTTGAAGGAACTTTTTGATTCCTTGAGGGAGCTCTGCGGCCTTTTGAAGGAGCTGGATCTGTTGCAATGAAAAAGGTTTTGATTACCGGTGGCACGAGAGGCATCGGAAGAGCTATGGTCGAGCGCTTTGCCCGTAACGGATGGGAAGTGGCGTTTACGTATTGTTCGTCCGAAGCCTCGGCTCAGCAGCTTTGCGAGCGCTTTTCGCATTTGACTCGCATGGCGGCGTTTCAATGCGATTTTTCGCACATTGAGTCCGCCAACCGTTTGGCAGATTCTGTTCTTGATAAATTCGGTACGATCGATGCTTTAATCAACAATGCCGCAATCTCGTCCTACGGGCTTTTTCAGGATCTCGGGGAGGATGAGATTGATCGACTTTTAAACGTGAACGTAAAAAGCCTGATCCTTTTAACGAAGAGGATCGTTCCTTCTATGATCTCAAAGCACTCCGGTACGATCATCAATTTATCTTCTGTTTGGGGGCAGACCGGAGCTTCTTGCGAGGTGCTGTATTCTATGTCCAAGGCAGCGGTCATCGGTTTTACAAAAGCCTTGGCCAAGGAGCTTGCTCCGAGCGGGGTATGTGTGAATTGTATTGCGCCCGGCGTCGTTGATACGGATATGCTGTCAAAGTTTTCCGAGGAAGAAAAAGAGGCTATGCGCTCGGAGCTGCCTCATGGTGAATTTTCTGCGCCGTCTGACATTGCCGAGCTTGCTCTCTTCCTTGCAGAGAATCGTATTCCGTCCTTACTTGGACAAGTGATTGCCGTGAACGGAGGGATGTATTGTTGATTTTCGAAACGAATCGTTTGATTGAAATGCTCCAAAACGGGGAATATGATGTTGCCTATTCTTTAATGAATGAAATGATGGATGCCGCCGAGCAGACGTTCATTGAGCAGCTTACCGTCCGGTCTGCGACGGATCTTGTCGCACTTGCGGTTTTGTACTGTCAGTTTGCTTCCAAGGAAAAAAAGCCATGGAAATCGTTACGTGCTCTCGGACGGATCGGCGCGGCCACTCGCTATCTCGATCAATATATGTCCGACCGAGCGATGCTTTCGTCTACGCTTCATACCATTGCGCTCGCGTATGCTTATGCCAACTGTTGGAAGGAAGCGGCTGTTTTTGAGCAAAAATCCTTGTTTGAACCGAATGAAATGAAGGATACGGATGAATTCGGCGATCGATTTTATCATTGCGTCTTTTGGTATTCTATGGCCGATTCATCCGCTCCCGATGAATTAAAGTCGCTTGCTGACCAAGTCCTCGGAAAATTGAAGGCAGCGGAGCTGTTTTCCCAAGCGTGTGACGATGCCGATCATTCCATTGTCACCGATCCGATCGAAAACAGCGATGATTATCGTGCCATTCGATATGAACTGGAAAGGGAAGTTGATCTGGCTCTGTCAAAGTCCTCCGATTCGAATAAGCCGTATTGTCTTCGCTATTGGGACGAGAAAAAGCGTATCTTATCCGATCGATTCAATCTATCCTGGAAATCCCCCGAAGAGCTAAATCCGAATATCCGTTTTCAATGACAAAAGGGACGCATAGCGTCCCTTTTCACTATTAGCAGCAGGAAGTGCAATCCATACAGAATTTCTGCTTTGCCTGATCGATCTTTTGCTGCGGGGCGTTTTCCGTTTGATACCAGCCTCGCTTTTCCATTTCCTGAAAAACACGATGCTGCAGAGTGTGCTCCTCGTCCAAGAGCGACATCATTGCTGTTTTTACGGTTGCATTCTTGGCTTCGGTTGCGTTGGTGTTATAACCCTCTGCAATGAACTTTTGCGTCGAAAGAACGTCGTTCATCATTTCCTGATCTTGAAAACAAGTTTTGTTCATCCCGTTCCTCCTTATCCCAAAAGAGAATAAAGCTTGTTGTAGTGGTTCTGATGCTGATTTGCCATTTCCTCTAACTGATTCTTCAGTGCTTGATCCTGTGTGCATTCGGAAAAATGCTTCAACTTGCAAATCACGGTCTGCTCTGCCTTCAGCTGATCCTCGATGCCCGAAAGCTCTTTGGTGGTTAAGTTTCCCATTTTGCGTTTCCTTTCGATGTTAAAATCGTCGGAATACCGACGTGATTATTATGGTTTCTCGAATGACGATTATGCAAAAAATGAATGGAATTGCCCACTATTTTTGAGCCCAAATTTCTTGACAAATTGTTAACAAAGTGTTATATTATAACAGAACTTGTTAATTTTAACATTTCGATATAAAATTTGAAAGGAAACGAGATGAATTATCCAAGAAGAGTCCTTGTGCGGGAAATTCTTACCTCGAAGCCGTTCACCTCGTTAAAAGAGCTGGAGGCGCGTTTTCCTGACGTTTCGAGTATGACCTTGCGCAGAGATATCGAGTTCTTTGAACGTCAAGGAGACGTTATCAAGGTGCGAGGCGGTGCTCGGTCAATGAAGTTTATAACAACTTCTATGGAAGAAAAAATTACCACTCGTGTGACAGAAAATACGTATCCAAAACAAAAAATAGCACAAGAGGCCGCAAAGTTTATTGAGACTGGTCGAAGTATTTTTTTGGATTCCGGTTCAACGACAATTCAGCTCGCCCCGCTTCTTCCTGCCGGTAGGCTTTCCGTTAACACCACCGATCCTACGCTTGCTTTGGAGCTTGTCAAAAAAGAAAACGTTATGGTAAGCCTCGTCGGCGGTCTTCTTAGCAAAGATAACCTCTCGTTATCGGGGATGCAGTCCGTCGACTATGTAAACAAAGTAAATATTGATGTTGCGCTTATTTCTCCGTCCGGCTTTTCGCTTAACAATGGTTTTACGAGCGGTAACTACAATGAAAGCGAGTTGAAGTCGTCCATTGTAAAAAAAGCCGGCCGCGTTATTATGCTGATCCATTCCTCGAAGATCGGCAAAAGTCTTCCTTATACGTTTTGCGGTTTAGAACAGGTTGATATTTTGATTACCGATCTGCCGCTGAATGACGACGTCTTGAAGGAGTGTGAGAAGCATTCCATCCAAGTGATCGTAGCCAAATAAAATTTTTATGGAGGTGTTGCTATGGCAACCGCAGTAATTATGCCGCGCCAGGGACAGAGTGTAGAAAGCTGTGTCATTACATCCTGGAGCAAAAAAGTCGGCGACGAAGTAAAGGTCGGAGACATTCTGTTTTCTTATGAAACCGATAAGTCTTCCTTTGATGAAGAGGCAACCGTCGCCGGAACTCTCCTTGCAATCTTCCGCGAGGAAGGAGAAGATGTGCCTTGTCTTGAAAACGTTTGCGTGATCGGCAATGCAGGCGAAGACTTTTCTCAATTCGCTCCCAAGGGCGAGGAAGCTCCCGCCGCTGCTCCTGCCGCTCAACCTGCCGCACCCGAGGCCCCTGCTGCTCAGGAATTTTCCGCGCCCGTTGCCGCATCTACCGCCGCTTCCGGTGGAGACAAAATTTCTCCCAGAGCAAGAGCCTTGGCTGATAAGACTGACGTTGATCTTTCCCGTGTTGTTCCCACGGGTCCCGAGGGCCGTATCATCGAGAGAGATATTCAGGCCGCTCTGGATCAGGGCTTCCTGAAGGGCGCCGTTGCTTCCGAAACTGCTGCTCCTGAAGCTGCTGCTCCTGCCGCAGCCGTTGACGCCGGCGAGTATGAGGACGTTAAGCTTTCCAACGTGAGAAAGGTCATCGCAAAGTCGATGCATGCTTCGCTCTCCAATTCTGCACAGCTCACGCTCAACGCTTCTTTTGATGCGACGAAGATTATGGCATACCGCTCTTCCTTGAAGGCGAGTGCCGAGGCAATGGGGCTGCCTAATATCACCCTCAATGATATCGTTCTTTATGCCGTATCGAGAACCCTCCTCAATCACGCCGATCTCAACGCCCACTTCCTTGATGATAAGATGCGTCTGTTTAAGCACGTCAATCTCGGCATCGCCGTTGATACTGAGCGCGGACTTCTTGTTCCCACCCTTCCTTTGGCCGAAACCCTTTCGCTGGATGCTCTGGCTCGTCAGTCCAAGGCCATTATTGCCGAAGCTCAAAGCGGAAAGATCAGCCCTGATAAGCTCTCCGGCGCCAGCTTTACCGTAACAAACCTCGGTTCGATGGGCATTGAAAGCTTTACCCCTGTTATCAATCCTCCTCAGACCGGAATTCTCGGCGTTTGCACGATCGTCAACCGCGTGAAGAAGAATGCCGCCGGTGAACTTGTGACTTATCCCGCTATGGGCCTTTCTCTCACCTTCGATCACAGAGCGATTGACGGTGCGCCTGCGGCTAAGTTCTTGAAGGAGCTTTGCAACAATCTGGAGCATTTTGATCTTTTGCTTGCCAAATAAGTTAGGAGATAACTACTATGTATGATTTGATTGTGATTGGTGGCGGCCCTGCCGGCTATAACGCGGCAGAGCGTGCTGCAGAAAAAGGTCTCAAGACCTGTGTTGTTGAAGAGAGAGCACTTGGTGGGACTTGCTTGAACGAAGGTTGTATTCCGACCAAAACCCTGCTTTACTCTGCTAAAATTTACGATTATGCCAAGCATTGTGAGGATTACGGCGTTTCCTTTGACGGCGCCAAGATCGACCACGCCAAGATCATTGATCGCAAGAACAAGGTTGTGAAGACCTTGGTCGGCGGCGTCGGAATGAAGATGAAGAAGGGCGGAATCGAAGTGATCTCCGCTACTGCAAAGATCCTTGGTAAGACGTCCGATGGCTTTTCTGTCGCAGCAGGAGAAAAAACGATCGAGGGCAAGCGTCTTTTGATCTGCGCGGGCTCCGAAGCGACTCTTCCGCCCATTGATGGCCTGAAGGATTCTCTTGCCAACGGATTTGCTCTCACAAACCGTGAGATTTTGGATATGAA
>JAZRZQ010000066.1:0-11077 GCA_045601445.1 Eubacteriales bacterium
GTCTCGTTCGGCGACACCGCCATCTTCTGTCTTTGCCGCTACACTTCCGAGGGTGACACCAACGGCGATCGCAAGGGCGGCAAGGGCGATTTTGAGCTTTGGGACGAGGAAAAGGTGTTGCTCGAGCGTTTGTGCCGTGACTTTAAAAACGTCGTAGTCGTGCTGAATACCTGCGGCCCTGTTTCCACCTTGGAATACAGCGAGAATGACCGCATCGGCGCCGTTTTGTATCCGCTCTACGGCGGCGGTATCGCAGGTCGCTCTTTAACGAAGATCCTCTTGGGCGAGTCTTATCCCTCGGGCCACCTTCAGCACACCCTCGCCAAGCGCCTTGAGGATTACCCCGGCACCGCCACCTTCCACGAAAGCGTAAATTACGTCAATTATACCGAGGACATCTTCGTTGGGTATCGCTATTTTGAATCCATGGCACCCGAAAAGGTCTCCTATCCCTACGGCTTCGGCCTCGGCTATACCGAGTTTACCATGAAGGTGAAAAGAGCCGCTCTGGAAAAGTTTACCGTTCGCCTTGAAATCGAGGTCGAAAACGTCGGCGAGCGCGTCGGCAAGGAGGTCGTTCAGGCTTATCTGAGTGCACCGCAGGGCAAGCTCGGCAAGGCCAAAAAGGTGCTTTCGGCGTTCGCGAAAACGCGTGAGCTTGCCGCAGGCGAGAGTGCTCTTGTCAAGCTTTCCTTCGATCTTCGCGAATTCGGCTCGTACGACGATCTCGGAAAGATCCTTCCCAACGCCTTTCTTCTGGAGAGCGGTGAATATTCCGTTCACGTCGGAAATAACGTGCGCGACACCGTCTGCGCTTTGAATTTCACCCTGCCCGAAATGATCGTTTGCCGTCGCACCAAGTGCTATATGGCCCCCCGCGCGCTCGAGAAGCGTCTGTGTGCCGACGGAAGCTACGAGGCTCTTCCCAAGGCAGAGCCCGTCTCGCACAAGCCCATTCTTTCCCGCCTTCGCGCCAAGCCCGCCGAGAAGGATTTCCCCTTGGCTGACGCCCTGCGCGACGGTCGGCTGGAGCAGTTCTTGGCCACGCTGACCGACGACGATCTGGGTGAATTTCTCTACGGCCACCCGATGATGAATGCTTCCAACACCAACGGCATCGGTCTGCCCCCGCGCTACGAGCGCCACGATTATAAGTTCGTTCCCCTTGTTCCCACCGCCGACGGCCCGATGGGGCTTCGCATCCGAGAGGGAAGAGGCATCGTGCCGACGTATTTCCCCTGCGAGAACACCGTTTCTCAAAGCTGGAACCTTTCCCTTGCCAAGCAGGTCGGCACCGCCATCGCCCGCGAAGCCAAGGAGAACAACATCGGCATTTGGCTTGCCCCCGCGATGAACATTCACCGCAATCCCAAATGCGGCCGCAATTTTGAGTATTATTCCGAAGATCCCTTGGCAACGGGTTTGTTTGCCACGGCGTGCGTGCGCGGCGTCCAATCGCAAAAGATTGCAGCCACCGTCAAGCATTTCTGCTGCAACAACCGCGAGAACGATCGCCGTCTGGCCGATTCCCGCGTTTCCCAGCGTGCCCTTCGCGAAATTTACCTGCGCGGCTTTGAGATCGTCTGCAAAAAGGCCAAGCCCTGGGCGCTGATGACTTCCTACAATCCCGTCAACGGGGTTCAGGCCAGCGCCAACTGGGAAGCCATCAACGGCATCCTGCGCGGAGAATGGGGCTTTGACGGCGTCGTGATGACCGACTGGAGAACCCTGTCCAACCTTGAGGACGAGATCCACGCCGGCTCGGACGTTAAAATGCCTGAGGTCACCACCACCTTCTACGAAAAAGCACCCGCTCATTGCGATCCGGGACAGATGATCCGCGACGGCGCGCTTTGCCGCGGCGCCGTGATTGCTTCGGTTCGCCGTATCCTGAAAATGATGGATCATTTCGAATAAACAAAAAGCTCCGGGAAGAGACCTTTTGGAAAAAAGGATCTTCCCGGAGATCTTTTTTTAAAGAAAGAGGCTCTTTTTGAATTCTCGGTTCAAAAGCCCCGCGCGAATGGCAAAGTTGAGAAACGCGGAAACGGTCCAGCTCTGTGCGTTGGTTCCGCTTGCGACGCAGTCTTCCCAACGGATGTATTCCTTGAAGGTTCCCGTGCGATAATCGTCAAGCTCGCCCGCATCGTTGGCGCGAAGCGTGTCGGGGACGGTGATCGCGCAGGCGAGCTGCTCGGCATCCTCAAGCAGCTTGGATTCGCCTGTCGCCTTTTCCCACGCCAAATAATAGAAGGTCGTGGCAAAGGGCCAAGCGCTTCGGTTGTGGTAGCTGCGGGGGATCTCTTCGTGGAACGGATAAAACAGCGTCACACCCGCCTTGGAATGGCAAAGCGCATCCTTGGCCAGCGCCGATTTTGCATCCTCGCCCGTCACGACGTCGCACAGCACGCAGAACGCCGCACCCAGCGCTTCGCGCCGCTTTTCAAGGCTTCCATCCTTGTTCTTGTAGTAAGTGAAGGTGCCGTCGGGCAGACGAAGCTGTGTGCGGATCGCCTCGCGGAGTCGTTCGGCGCGCTGACGCCAAGCTTCGGCCTCTTTTTTCTTTCCGATCACCTCGGCGGCGTGTGCCATTACGTCCATCGAACGAACGTAGAGCGCGTTGGTGGAGGGGGCCTTGATGCGGATCGCCTCGTTGCGGGACTCTTCGGTCGCCATCTCTCCGAAGGAGAGGGGATAGCCGTTCCAGCCCACGTCAATGAACGAGGCCTGTCCGAAATACAGCCCGTCCGTTTCGTCGTAGAAGGGGCTGTAAAAATGAGAAAAGAACAGCTCTCCCATTCCGTAAAGCCAAGCCCAATCCATCTTGTCGCCGCAGACGTCGAACAGATCGCCCGCCGCCCAGATCCAGCCCACGTCCATTCCCGTGCGGTTCAGAGCGGGGGACATAAAGTAGCGCTCGCAAAACTCTCGACTGTTTGGCATCCACACGTCCATATCCAGTTCAATGGCGCTCTTGCAATCTCTCGGCACCCATCCCTTCGGGGACAAAAAGCCGATGTTGAGTCTTGCCAGAACGTACGAGCGGATGTGCTCTCTCATGATCTCGGGGTAGAGTCGGTTCAGCGAGAGCAGCGCCGTTCCGGTTGTGTCCTGACCGAAGAGCATCCGAAACCAACCGCCGCGCCCGCCGGCTGTAAAATACTCTCCGCCGTATGGGCTTTTTTGAATGTTCGATTCGATCTCAAATACAGCAAGCTGCCAAGCGCGCTTCAGCGCCTCGGGCACATCGGGCCTCGGCTCGACCGATAAGCGGGGAGAAAAATCGCCTTTGACTTCCTCAACCGTTGCAAGGCTTGTGATCGGTTCAAAGAATTTGGCGAGTTCGGCAAAGCTGTGTTGTTTTTTCATCTTCATTCTCTCCTTTCAATGATGTAGATTAGATAAGATCCAGCGAAACGATCTGATCGGCAAAGAAGAACTTTCCGAAAATATACTTGTCCGAGGCCGATTCCGTCAGCGTGATGATTCTGCCCTCGTAAGCGTCAAGCCCCTCGGCCATGGCAGGACCGGAGATCTCACTTTGGCAGGAATTGAGATAATACACTCCCGCGCCGTCAAGCACTTCGCCCGAGTCGATCGCATCCGCCTCGTTGTAAACGTAATAGACGCTGTCTGTTAATCCGTAGGAGGTGGACAGCACGACCTTGCCGTTAAAAAAGGCGATGCCCTGCACCTTGTCGCGAATGGCGTAGATCTTGTCGGGGTGCACTAGATCCGTGTGCGCATAGCGGGAAACGATCGCGTGGTAAAGCCCGTCGGGCGTCTGATACGGGTGGTCGGTGACGTATTTTCCTCCGTCGTGAAATTCCCCGACGTAAAGATAATTCTCATCGGCATAGCAAAAGGAGGCGGCGTTGTTGACGGGAATGCTCTCTTCGATCTCGACCGCCTCGCCGTTTTCGGCCGCAAGAAGCGCCGCCTTTGAGATCAGGCGGATCGCGCCGCCGTCCGCCAGATATACCGTGTCGCCGTGCGAGGCAATGCCGCCCGCGTGTCCGTCAAAATCCGCTCCGTTTTGCTTGAGCGTAACGTAGCGGGAGCGGTTGTCAAGCGTGGTGAGGTAAATGCGGCTGGCGCTGTCGTCTTTCATATAGCCCGAGATCAGGATGAGCCCCTCGTCCTCGAGCGCGCAAATGCCCTGACAGACAAAGCCGTCCGACAAGCCGGGGTTTTTGCACAGATCCTCTTTTACCGCGTAGTAATCGCCGTAAATGAAAAACTTGGAAAGATTCAGCCCGCCAAAAACGAGAATCAGCAGAGCAAGGATACCGCCGAGGGCAAACAGAAGTAGCTTCAGTAGCTTTTTCGGTAGCGTTTTCATTGCGTTATTCTCCCGCATTTTTTCGATATTGTAGCATAAGGAGCGCCTTATTTCAACCCTTTTTTGCCGATTTTGTCAAAGCAAGAGACGTGTTGACAAGCGCAGGCTTGTTTTGGTATAATCAAGGCAGAAAAGCCATCAAGGACGGACGAAATTATGATCTTGACAAACAAAAAACGAATGGTTCTGTGTGAGGACCACATCAACGATATGGTTCAGACCATTCTTCACTCCCGCAAGGAGATCACCGTCGAGCAAATGCAGGAGGAGTATCTCAAGGAAACCTATCCTCAGGATCACGTCGCGCTCTCGGCCAAGCGTTATGCGCTCGACCTTTCGCGCACTCCCGCGTTTATCGCGTGGCCCGTCTTTTTTGGCAGCAGCTTTGAAAACATCAACATCTGCGCGGTCAATTTCGGCGCGCTCTCGCTCTCCGGCAAAAACGGAATCGACGCAGGCGCCGCCGCCTACCTCAACGCCGCACTCAATACGCTGGTCATCACCAGCCTGCAAAAGGAGGTTGACGGCAAAATCCTTCGCTATTGGCCGACCAACCTCGATTTTACCAATAAGGTCGAATCCGGCACGATCAATCAATGTACCCTGACCCTCTCCACGCTCAATCGCCTCGGCTTTCTCGATCGCCATCCCGCTCTGTCCGCCGCACCGCTGACGCCCGAGGAGCGAAGCGCCAGATTTTCCTTTGTCATTGAGTGTCTGCGCTGGGTGCTTTCCTTAAGAAGCGACTTTGCGCTCCTCGGCTCGGCTTGGTCTTATTCCGACCGTTGCCGCGACGCGCAAAATTCCGATCCCATCGAAACGGCCATCTTGCCGTCGCAGTTTGCCTACGAGTGCATTGCGCGTTATCGCCGCCTGTTTCTGTCTGAAAAGCAGGACGAGGCGCTCGTCGAGCAGCTCGCACCGGGTCTTCTGCAGGAAATGAAGTATGTCTGCGAGCAATACGAGGTCTGGAGCAGCAAGAATCAGCGGAAAGAGGGCGGGTATCGCCGCAACAGCAACGAGACCGTCTCCTCGTTCCCGTTTTCCTGCTGCGCGATGATGACCCACGTCTATTCCGACGCACCGAATCAAGAAAGCCTGAAAAAGCTGATGCATTATTTGGTGCGCCATCACAAGAATTTCAACTTTTCCGATCAGGAGATCGTGGAGCGCTATCAGTACGAATACGAGGTGATGGGAAAGCTCGGCCACGTCAACGACGCCTACGAGGTCTTTGCCGAATCGCTCTTTATCACAAACGCCTGCAAAAACATCGACCGCGGCGCCTTTGATTCGCTCAGCCGCTCCGAGCGCCGCCGCATCCGTCAGGTCAACTATATTGCCTATCGGAGCATCCTCTCGCGCATCACCCGCCTCGGCGCCTCGGGTATGACCGTCGTCAAGGGACGTCAGCCCGTCCCCGAGCGCTTCTATCCGATCTATACCCTCTACTATTCGCGTCTTTGTCTGGAACGGCTGCTTCAAAACGACCGTCTGCCGCGCGCCGAGCGAAAGGAGTATATTTCTTACCCTCTTCCCATCAATTGGAAGACGATCCTTCTCTGCCTGTGTCTCGCCCTTTGTTTGTTCTGGGCGCTTCGCTTCAGTATGCTCGACACCATCTATTCTCTGGTGCTCTCTCTTGTCACCTTCCTGATTCCCACCATCATCAGCCTCTTCCGCGGCCCGAAGGATCAATAAGGAGTATTTATGCAACCGATTCGCATCGCCACCTGGAACGTCAGCGAATGTGTCCGCAAGAATTGGGACATCGAAAGCGGCTTTGATATGGAATCCGAGGATTCCGTCGACGCCTGCGTGGATCGCATTCTCGCCCTTTGCCGCGAGCATCGCCCCGATCTGCTTTGCCTGCAGGAGTACCCCCTAAAGATCGCAGGCTCGGAGCACGTCACCGAAAGGATCTGCCGCGAGGGCGGCTTTGACCACGTGGTCGGCAAGGCGACCTACCCCTCGTTTTTGATCGAAAACGCCGAGGCTGGCATCGTCCTCTTTTCCCGCTATCCCATTTGCTCTTGGGACTACGTTCCGTTTTGGAATCCCAACGTCACAAAATACAGTAAAACGGGAAAGCGCTATTACACCTTTGACAAAGGGCTGATCGTGGCCAAAATGCAAGCGCCGTTTCCTTGCTGTGTCATCACGGGGCACGCCGTCAGCTTCGTCCCCTTCGATCTGCGCGCCGAGGATTATCCGCAGTCCTTTGAGGCTCTGCCCCGCACCGTCCGGGCGGCCTTGGACGAGGGCTGTCGCGTTGTGGTGGCGGGCGATTTTAATACCGAAAATCTCTTTTCCATCCTGCCCGAGCTTTCTTCTCTGGTCAAGGATCATCCCCTCGGCCCGACGACCGTGGAAGGGAAAATGGAGGGCAAGCATTACGAAAGCGGCCGCCGCTTGGATTATTTTCTCACCGCAGGAGGCGTCACCGCGACCTTCCTTCAAACCGTTACTGATTTTTCCGATCATAAGTTCTGCCTCGGCGTATTCGCCGCGGAAGGAGATTGCTGATGAAACAAACGCCTCATCGCGCGCTGGTGATTGATCTGGAGTATGACCGAGCCGAGGTCAACGAGCCGATTTCGGTCGACACGATCCTCGATTCTCTCAGCCCGCAGGTCAGCTCGTTTTTTTCGTTTGAGATCTGGTATCGCTCGCTGGGAGATCTTGAACCGCGACGCCTTTCAGACTACAACCCGATCCTGATCTCCACCAAGGTCACCTCACTTCCTGCCTTAAACGGGCTTCTCTCGCAAATCTCTCCCGACAAGACCGTCATCGTCGGCGGAATGCTGGCAACCTTTGCCCCCGAGGCACTGCTTCGGGACTATGACAATCTGATCCTCTCAAGAGGCGAGTGCGAGGCAAATCTCGACGGCATTCTGTCTCTCTTTTTGACCGAGCAGTCTCCTTTTGCCTTGAAAAAGCGCATCGAAAAGGCGGGTGTTTCCGGCGTTTCCTTCGTCCGCGAGGATGGCTCGCTCTATTCCTCGCCCATCGTTCCTTGCGACCTGTCCCGCATCGAAAAGCCTCTGTCGCACCGCGCTCTTGACGAAACGATGCGCCGCGGCGGGCTCGTTCGCTTGGAGGGCAGTCGCGGCTGTCCGTGGAATTCCTGCGCGTTTTGCTGCGTCGATACCCGCTACGGAAACGGTCTCTGGCGCCCCTTTCCCATCTCCCGCACCCTCGCGGAAATGGAGCTGCTTGCCAAAAAGGGCGTGAGTACCTTTTATTTTACCGATGAGGATTTTATCGCCTGCCGTGAGCATTTTGTCGCGCTGTTCGGCGCGGTTGCCGAGAAAAAGAGGCAGGGCCTTTTGCCTGCACAGCTTCGCGTTTGGGGCAGTACTTCCGTGCGCACGCTCCGCTCCCTTCGAGAGTGGGACGAAAAGCGCTTTGTCTCCCTTGCCCGCGAATGTGGGATCGAGCTGTTGTTTATCGGCGTCGAGTCGGGCTGTGATGCCCAGCTTTGCCGCTACCAAAAGGGCTCCACCGCGAAAGAGGAGATCGAGATCTTGCATTGGCTCTCCTCGGTCGGCATTTCCGTCGACGCAGGCTTTATTCTCTTCGATGCCAAAACGAGCTTTCCCGAAATTCGTGAGAATCTGGCCTTCTTTTCCGAAAGCGGCTTGGAGAAAACCACCTCGCGCCTTGCCAAGGCCGTGCGCGTCATTCCCAAGACCCGCCTTTGGCACGAATACCAAAAGGACGGCCTTCTTATCGGTACGACCGATTGGAACGAATTAAACCACCCCTATCGCTTCCGTGACGACGCCGTCGCTATGCTCTACGAGGCGCTGTGCCGCTTTGAGAGAGAGCGGCTGGACCGCGCGAACGCAATGCAGGCCGAATGGCGTATGCAGGGCGGGGAAGAGACCGAGGCCGCCCTCGTCGACCACCGTATGGAGGAATACGAGTTCCTTCGCGCGTTTTTGGATCGCTTTGAAACAAAGCCCTGCACGAGAGAGGACGTGGCCCGATTCGTCTCGGATTGGGAACGGACTCATCCATAAAAAACGAAAACGGAAGGGAAATTCTATGCCAAGAAGCGACATTCCCACAAACTGCTTCTTTCAGGGTTGCTACAACCCTGAATACGAAAAAAGGATCGCCAAGGCAAAGGAGCTTTGCCACCGCTACAATCAGCTTTCCCCGAATGACGTCGACGCACAGCGCGCCATCCTTTCCCGCCTGATCGGGAAAATGGGCAAAGATCCCGTCATCACCCCGCCCTTTTGGTGCGATTACGGCGAGCATATCACCCTCGGCGATCATTTCTATTCCAACCACAACCTCGTCATTACCGACGGCGCGGACGAGATCTTCGGAGACCACGTGTTCGTCGCGCCGAACTGCTGCTTCACCACCGCCGAGCACGCCATCTCCCCCGAGCTCCGACGGCGCGGCATTGAGATCGCAAAGCCCATCACCGTCGGCAACAACGTTTGGATCGGCGCGGGGAGCGTCATTCTCGCAGGTGCTGTGATCGGTGACAATTCCGTCATCGGCGCGGGCAGTGTCGTCAAAGGGACGATCCCCGCAAACGTCGTGGCCGTCGGCGTTCCGTGTCGGCCGATCCGCCCCATCACCAAGGAGGACGAAACCGCCTACCCTTGGGCAAACAAAGACTGACTGCTTCGGAAAATCCGCGCATTTCGGCATCCGTATCACAAAAAGAAGAGGAGTGTATTATGTCACCGATTCTACTGACCGCCCTCGGCGTGGGTGGCGCCACCTTTTTCGGCGCCTTGGTCGGCTTTCTGTTTCGAAAGCCCGCTCATAAATTCAATGACGTCGTTCTGTCCTTTGCCGCCGGCGTGATGCTTGCCGCCGCCGTGCTCGGCCTGATTCTGCCCTCGATTGAGCGTGCCGAAGGCTCGGCTGCAGGCGTTTTCGTTACCGTCCTCGGCATCTTTTGCGGCGCACTCGCACTCAACCTGATCGACCGCCTCACGCCCCATTTGCATCAGATCACAGGCTCCGGTGCGGAGGAGGCGCACCCCGCGCAAAACGAGAGCCTGAATAAGGTTCTTCTGTTCGTGCTCGCCATTGCCATTCATAATCTCCCCGAGGGCATCGCCGCGGGCGTCAGCTTCGGCTCGGGGGACACCGCTCACTTTATCACCGTCTCGGGCGGCATCGCCCTGCAGAATATCCCCGAGGGAATGGTCATCATCGCCCCGATGATGGCCGCCGGCATCAGCAAGACCAGAACGCTTGTCATCGCCCTGTTCACGGGGCTGATCGAGGTCGTCGGAACCTTCTTCGGCTATTTTGCCGTCAGCTTCTCCGAGGCTGTTCTTCCGTTCGCCCTCGCCTTTGCAGGAGGAACGATGCTTTACGTCATCAGCGACGAGATGATCCCCGAAACCCACGCCCACGGCTCTCAACGCGCCGCGACCTATTCCTTGCTCGTCGGCTTTTCGCTGATGCTTGTGTTTGACTTCTTTGTCGGCTGATGGCCGATTGTATTATCATCATCATTTTGGAGGTGCTTTTATGAGAAAACTGATCTTGACGAGAAGAAAGAGCTTTGTTGCCTGCCTTGGTACGATGAAGGTGTATCTGGAGGATCACGAAAACAGCGATCTTGTCATCAACAAAGTCCCCTGCCGCTTTCTCGGAACGCTGAAAAACGGCCAGACTGCCGAATTTGAGATCGACCAAAACGAGCGAAAGCTTTTCGTCATCTCCGACCGTCTTTCCAAAAACTACTGCAACGATTTTGTGACCGTGCCGGACGGCGAGTTCGACGTGACGCTGGCGGGTCAGAACCGTTACAGCTACGTCTCCGGCAACGCCTTCCGCTTTGACGGTGCGGATGAGGACACCCTCGCCAACCGCAAAAAAAACAAGAGCAAGGGCTGGGTGATCCTTGCGATCGCTCTTCTGGTCGGCTTTGTCATCGGTTTTGTTCAGGGTATTTTAGAGGATCGCCCTTCCTCGGTCAGCAAAACCTTTACCGAAGCGGGCATTTCCATCACCCTGCCCGAAAACTTTGAGAAATTTGAAAATGAGGATTTTGACCTTTGCTACGTCCTCGGGGATTACAGCATTCTCATCTCCAAGGAGTATTTTTCGGATATGGCGCAAAGCTTTGACGCTCCCGATCAAATGAGCGCCATCGAATACGGCGAATTGATCTGCGAGGTCAACGATCTGGATTCCGAGTGCCGTGAGAGCGACGGGCTTGTCCTGATGGAGTATGAAAACGAGGATGGCTACGCATTTTTCGTTTCCTTCCACAAGAGCGCCGATGCTTTCTTTATGGTGCAGTTTGCCGTCGATGCCGCCGATCTTCCCGAGGAGCGCGAGCAGCTTCTCGTCTGGGCCAAAACGGTTTCGGTCACCCCGTAACGAAAAAAAGAGATCCGATCTTTAGAGTCGTACTCTAAAGGACAGTAAAAAAGCTGTGTAGAAAATTTCTACACAGCTTTTAATTTTGTCTTATACCGTAACAAGCAGGACATTTAGGCGCCTAAATGTCACTTGTTAGGAGAACCTAAAACCCTTTATATATAAAAACGTTATTTGTCTTTGCTGATTTCTTCAAGATAACCGGCTGTAATAACGCCGGAGGGTAGTGCAATTATCGCAATACCAAAAGCCGAAGAAATCATTGTGACAAATCTGCCAATTGTTGTTATTGGATAAATATCACCATAACCAACAGTTGTTAGGGAGATGGTTGCCCAATAAATCGCATCAAAAAATGTTTCA
>JAZRZQ010000067.1:0-5570 GCA_045601445.1 Eubacteriales bacterium
CTCTCCAACGTCCAGCTCACCTTTGCCGCACGCTTTTCCGACGGTACGATCCGCTACGGCTCGGGCTTTCTTCTGACCGAGCAAGGAACAGCCGTCTGCTCGGCGGAGCTGATCCGATCCGATCGGCTTCACGTTTCCACCGCCTGCTACGCCGCAGGATCGGTACGCTATCAAGCAGAGCTGATCGGCACGAACGAGGCGCTCGGCATCGCATATTTTTCCCTTCGGGATGAAAACGGCTTTGCAGAGCTCCCCACAAAGGATTCCCAGATCGTGTATCGCGGGGAGACGCTCTACATCTCCGGCTCGGTCAAAAAGCCGCTGTTTTACGGAACAACCCTTTCCGGCCCTGCCGCTTCCATTCAGGATGCGGTGACCGTCGGCACGGGAAGCGAGGCGGTGACGCTTTCGCTCATTTACGTTGCCGTGCCGCCGAACCCAACCCTTTACGGCGCGCCCGTCATGAACAGCGACGGGCTGGTCGTGGGCTTCTGCACGGGAGCGATCGACGCGCCCTACGAGGGGCTTTCGGTGGTCATACCCATTCAATCCGTCTTTTTGGCAATGAACAGCGTTCTGGTTCCCTGACCCCTTCGGTCGAAAGGAGGAATTTTTCTGCAACTCAACGAGAACATCCGCTCGCTCCCCGAATTGAGCCTGACGGTGAAAAAAAGGCTGTCGGAATACGTCACGAAAAATCCGTCGGCCACGCTGATCCGCTTGGATCAAAGCCTGATGAATATGCCCCTGCCCACAGCCGTGAGGGAGGGGATGCAAAACGCGATCGAGGAGATCAGCCACCCCTACGGCGTGCGCCTCTCGAGTCCTTGGTCGGGGTATCTTTCCCTGAAAAAGGCGGTCGCGGCCTTTTACGCCAAGCATTTCGGCGTCTCTCTGGCCGAAAACGAGATCTTCATTACCTCGGGGCTGGAGAGCGCGCAATCCTGCCTGTCGGCGCTGTTCGGTGCGGACAACACCGTTTTGATGACCGACCCCTGCGATCAGAGAGTGCCGCATTTGAACCTCTGCAGCGGCAGAACGCTCTCGTTCGTGCACGCGACCCCCGAAAACAATTTTATTCCCGAGCCTGCGGGAGACGAGGTGGATCTGATCTATCTGTCCTCTCCGAACCCCGTGACGGGTGTGGCGATGAGTCACGAGCAGCTCAAAAAATGGGTCGATTTTGCCACGGAAAAGGACAGCGTGATCTTTTTTGACTCGTCTCTGTCCGAGTACCTTGACGAGTCGATGCCGAGGAGCATCTATCAGATCGAGGGTGCCAAGAACTGTGCCGTGGAGATCTTTTCCTTTGAAAAGGGCTTCGGCGTCAAGGAGCTGAAGTGCGCGTTTGTGGTCATTCCTCACACGCTGATGCGCAAGCAGACCCGCTTGAACGCATATTTTTCCCTGCGTCAGCCCATCACCGCGACGCCGCCGAGCTTCGTGATGCAGCGCGCCGCCGAGCTGTTGCTCTCCCCCGAGGCGATGGAGGACACCAAAAAAATCCTGAACCGCATCCGCAAGGTGGCGCTCCTTCTGGAAAAAGGGCTTGCCGAAGCGGGCATCCCCAGCGTCGGTGCCGCTACCAGCCCCTACCTTTGGGCGCAATGCCCGCAGGGGATGACCTCGTGGCAATGCTTTGACCGCCTTTTGGAGGGGGCAGGCTGTGTGGTCACGCCCGGCTCTCTGTTCGGCTACGCCGGAGAACGCTTTTTCCGCATCACATCCTTCGGTATGCCCGAGGAGGCCGAGGAAGCCGTTGCCAAGATCCGCGCTCTGTTCGCCGAAACGCCCGCGAGCGCACCCGAGGATGACAAGAGCGCCGAGCGCACCGCCGCGATGCTCTTCTCCGAGGAATAAGAAAATTTGTTTGGTTCCTTTTTGAAAAAAGGAACCGAAAAACTTTTAAACAAAGAATAATAAAAAATAGGATAGAGATTTTTTTGTCTCTATCCTTTTTATATTTTCGGGAGATAAAAGTTAGGTTTTACTTTACAGTAAACGCGAGTTTAAAGTTTTCTTTGCTTACTTTCTTTTTCAAAAGAAAGTAAGCAAATAGGGGATGGCCTGCTCGAAGTTGACGCCGTAGGTCGGCGCGTCGGGATCGGCAAGAGTCTTGCGAATGCACTCGAGCGTGTAATCGACCGCAACGGAAAGCGCCTCGGGCGGGGTCTTGCCGCGCACCAATGCACCCACCGTGCAGGAAGCGAAAATATCCCCCGTGCCGTGGAAGGAAACGGGCAGATGCTCGTTGGCATAGTAGAAAAAGGAGTCCGTGCGGGAGTCGTAGTATTCGAAGCCGAGCTCGCCCTTTTCGTAGGAAACGCCCGTCAGCGCGGCAGACTTGGCGCCAAGCGCGCACAAACGGCGCAGAAGCGACTGAATATACGCCCGATCGTACGATTCGGGGTAAGGCTCACCGAGCATAAAGACCGCCTCGGTCAGATTCGGCAGGATCAGATCCGCCTTACCGCACAGCCGCCCCATCTCAAGCGCAAAGGCAGGGGTAAAGCCGTGGTAGAGCTTGCCGTTGTCCGCCATGGCGGGATCGACAACGACCAGCGTTTTTTCGCTGCGGAAGCGATCGAAAAATTCCGACACCAAGCGGAGCTGCTCGAACGAGCCGAGATAGCCCGTGTAGATCGCGTCGAAAGCAAATTTTTCCTTCTCCCAATGTGCCCCGATCGGCTCGATCTGATCGGTCAGATCGCAAAAGGTAAAGCCCTGAAACTGCGTGTGCGTCGACAACACCGCCGTCGGCACGACCGCGCACTCCACCCCGCAGGCCGATACGATCGGCAACGCCACCGTCAAGGAGCACTTGCCCAGCGCCGAAATATCCTGAATGGAAACAATGCGTTTCATCTCAAAAATCCCTTTCTTTTTTCAGTGAGAATGCTATTCTGGTCTTTACTGTATCAAAATTTTTGGCATAAGTCAAATACCAGATTGATATTTTTTCTTGTGTCCAGAACCGTTTTGTGCTATGATGATGAAAAAAGGAGGGAGACGCGTGTATTACGTCTACGTCGTGCGAACCGAGAGCGGTTCACTCTATACCGGTATCGCCAAGGACCTCTCGCGGCGCTTAAAGGAGCATTGCTCCAAAAGCGCACGAGGCGCCAAATATACCAAAAGCCACAGCGTCATCTCCCTCGAGGGGCTTTGGAGCTGTCGCGACCGAAGCGCGGCCTCGCGGCTGGAGGCCGCCTTCAAGTCCCTGCCGAAAAAGAAAAAGGAAGCCGTTTTGCAGAGCGCACCGCTCCTGTTCACTTACCTGCCCGCCGTCGAAAAGGACGACTTCGTCTACCATCCGCTGGCCTGTCTGGAGCTTTTTTTGGGAAAGATCAAGCCGTCGCAGTTGCTTTGAGGTAGAGCGAGAGCGCAACGCGCTCGTTTTTCTCCACGTACTGCCCGTAGCGGTACATATCCGCCAAGCGCGAAAGGGCGTCGGCATTGGGCAAAATGACCGCACTTTTCATAAAGCAGGAAAAGGCGCGAGACGGCTCAGACTTGCCGAAGCACTCCTCGTTTAAAAAGCCGTAGTAGTACAAAACACCGAGATTGTAGTAGCCGACCGACGCCATTTTCGCATCCTTCGAACGACAGCAGATGCGGTACAGCCGCGCCGCCCGCCGCGGATCGGGCTCGCCGTAATAGCCCCACTTAAACGACTCCGCCAGCGAATACGCCGCCGCAATGCTCCCTTTTTTGACCGCGTCCATCAGCAATCGGATCTGTTCGTTCATTTTTTCACACTCCTTTTTACGTTGTAACAACAGTATAACGGATGAAATGTCCCATAAACATCCCATTTTCGGCAAAATCGGCCGACTTTTTCGCTTGACGGCTTCCGAAGCGAGGGGTATAATATAGTAAGAAGAAAGAGAGGCGATCCCGTTGACGCTCGTGTGGATTGTTTTGGCGCTCGGCGCGCTCGGCTATTGGCTGATCGGCACGGCGCGCTACGGACTGCGCGTGTCGGTTTTCTATTTCTGGCCGCTCTTGGCGGGGTATCTCGGCGCGATCGCCGCGTTTCCCTCGCTCCGTCTCGCGCTGCTGTTGCCTTTATCGCTCGGCGCGCTCCTCTTTTTGGTCTTTGTGGTCGCGCTTACGTGTGCAAAGCCGACTCCCGTCGGGCCGACGGAAGCGATCGTGGTGCTTGGCATCCGACGCGACCGCAGTGTCCCCGCGTGCATTTTCCGCTCGCGAGTGGACAGAGCGATGGTGCTTGCGCGGGAGCATCCCGAGGCGGCGGTGATCGTTTCGGGCGGTGCTCCCTGCCATCAGTGCCGCAGTGAGGCAAGTGTGATGGCCGAGGCGCTGATCGCACGCGGGCTTGACCCGAAACGGCTGATCTGCGAGGACAAGAGCCGCACGACGCGGGAGAATCTGACGCACGCTTTGGCACTCGTGCCGAAATCGGAGAAGGGCGTGTGCATCGTAACGAGCGATTTTCACCTGTTCCGCACGCGCGCGCTGGCGCGTTCCCTGCCCGCCGATCGGGAGCTTTTCTTTGCCGCGGCGAAAACGCCGTGCCATCTTTTGATGCCGCATTATCTTCTGCGCGAGCTTTTCACCTTTGCCACGGAGGCTGTGCGCGGGAATATCAAACCGAAACCGTAAAAAAAGGAGAAAACAATGAAGCAGCTTAATTTCATCCGTGCCTGCGCGAAGGCGGGCAAGATCGTGTGCAACATTCTCAAGGTGCTGATGATCGTCGGTGCCGTCGCGACCGTTTTTGTGCTGATGTACTTCTCGGCGATGCCCGAGGAAACGATGCGGGTCGAAATCAATTCCGAGATTGCGCTGGAGCTCGGAAACAACATTCTTCCGCAGGATGCCCGCGAGATGTTTGAGCAGTTCTTTGAGATCGACGCGATCACCGAGACCGAGACGGGCGTTCGCGTCTCGCTCGGATCGGACACGCAGAGCCTTTCCTCGCGCCATTTCGGCATTTCGCTGATCGCACCGTTTGTGGAGATGATCCTGCAGTTTCTCTTTTTGCATTTTCTCAGCCTCGCTCTGCGCGCGCTTTCGGAAGCACCGCGTCCCTTTACACCCGAGATCGGAAAGCTCTTCCGCAACGCGGGCATCGTGCTGATCGTGGCGGAGCTTGCGCCGGGGCCCTGTGCGATGATCGTCGGGCTCATCACCCGCGTGAATATGAGTGTCGAAGCGGATCTGACCGTCGTTCTCATCGGCATCGGGCTGATCGCGCTGGGATCTCTCTTTGAATACGGCTCGACGCTGCGTCCCGTCTTTGATGCGCCGCCGTCCGACACGCCTTTCTCCGATGCCGCCAACCCGCCCTCGGACACGACGACCCCGCCTACCGACGCACCGAACCCGCCCTCGGATTCGTCTGACCACGACCCCAACGCGTTTTGAGAGTAACGGTTCTTTTTTGAACTTGTTCCTTTTTGAAAAAAGGAACCGAAAAACTCGTTCTTTTTTGAAAAAAAGAACCAAAAAACTTTTAAACAAAAGAAAAATAAAATTAGGATAGAGATTTTTCTCTGTTGTTCTTAACGGAGAATTGGCAGACACAAAATTTCGGCAGAGAACCT
>JAZRZQ010000068.1:0-18325 GCA_045601445.1 Eubacteriales bacterium
GTTTCAAAAGAACCGTGTTGACTTTGTCAGCACAATGGAGAAATTTGATACTTCAACTCCTATTGGCAAGGCTATGTTGATGATTGTAATGATTTTCGCACAGCTTGAGCGTGAAACCATTCAGCAGCGTGTTATTGATGCCTATTCATCACGAAGTAAACGCGGCTTTTATATGGGTGGTAGAGTTCCGTTTGGGTTTGAACTGGTTGAAACAACCATAGACGGAATACGAACCAAAATGTATAAGCCCATTGAGGAAGAAGCAGAGGCTATTCGATTGATTTTTTCAATGTATTCAAAGCCTCAAACGTCGTTCGGTGATGTTATGCGTTACTTGGAAGAGCACGGCATACGAAAGCGTGACGGAAAACTCTTTAATCGGAGCCGTTTGCGTGATGTGGTAATCAACCCTGCGTATGTAAAAGCTAATTATCAGCTTTATGAATTCTTTAAAGCGCAAGGAACAAACATTGTCAATAACCCGGGGGATTTTATCGGTATAAACGGAGCATATCTTTATTCGGGCGATAATCTTAAACGAAAAACCATATCCTTAGTAGGTCACACATTGGTTTTGGCTCCCCACGAGGGGCTTGTTGATTCGGCAACGTGGATTAAGTGCCGTTCCAAGTGCTTAAATAACCAAAGCGTTGCACGACCCATCAAGGCAAAAGCAACTTGGCTTGCGGGTAAAATCAAATGTGCCAAATGCGGATATGCTTTAACTGCTAAGATTTATAAGTGCAAAACTAAGTCCGATAACCGCTATTATCTCTGCACAAACAAATATCACTCCGGCGGATGTAACTTTGGCTCTTTGGATGCTGATGTTGTTGATGACATTGTATTCAAAGAAATGCAGAAGAAATTAGCGGAGTTTCAGACACTGTCAAAGAAAAAGCAGGATGGCTGTAACCTGCAAGTTATTAAACTTAAAACTCGCATAGAAGAAATTGATTCGGAAATATCCTCTTTGCTCGAAAAAATCGTTTCGGCAAATGATACGGTGATGCAGTACATAAACAACCGCGTTGCCGAGCTCGATGCCGAGAAGAAAGAACTCGGAGCTGAGATTGTATCGCTTGACAATAACCATACAAACGATGTGGGAGAAATCAGCGGATATTTTGAGCATTGGGATGAACTGTCGGTAAGCGACAAAATTACGGTGATTGACTGCCTGATAGAGCGCATAACCGCCTCAAAAGAAAGCATTGAAATCAAGTGGAAAATATAATTATTTTTTATCGCAAAAGCATTTCACCATTGTTGTTCTGGTGATGCGCTTCGCATCGCGCAGGACAGGCTGGATTGCAAGAATTTTTACGCCTTCAATCCCAGCTTTGACAAGGGCTACCGCTTCTGACAGCCCTCCTACGAAAAAAAGAGCCCGATCGGGCTCTTTTTTCTTTTGAGTTTTTATCAATACTTTTTGAAAAAACGTCCAAACCTTCAAAAGCTTTCAGAATCTTGTATCAAGAAAAAGCTCTCTGCAAACGCAAGCATAATCGAATAAAGGTTTGAGATGAGTTTTCCCGAAAAACTTTGCATTTGGCTTGCTTTCTGTTTTTCGCTATGTTAAAATGGGCAAAAGAAAACGAAAAGGAGAGTGCTTTTATGCTCACCATTCATAAGATACGTGCCGATCACGTGATCGACTTTGCCGCAGAGGAATTGAAAAAATATCTGCGGATGATGATGCCCGAGGCGGGCGACGTTGCCATTGACTACGCCCCCGAGGCCACCGAAGGCTTTCGCCTCGGACTGCTGGAGGACTTTTCGCTCCCCTGCGAGGCCGAGGACGTAGCGCTCGACGACGTGGTACATATTGACACGACGGAAAACGGCGGTATTCTGGCCGGCTCAAACCCGAGAAGCGTTCTCTTTGCGGTCTACCGCTTTTTGCGTCTGAACGGTTGCCGCTGGCTCTACCCCGGTGTGGACGGAGAGCACGTTCCGATCTGTGCCATTCAGCCGCAAAAGTACCACAAAATGGCCGATCACCGTTTCCGCGGTCATTGCAACGAGGGTGCGGAAAGCCAGACCTGCATGCTGGAAACCATTGATTTCTACGCCAAGCAGGAATTGAACGTGTATATGATCGAATTTGACATTCCCTTCTCCTATTACAACGACTATTACAACCACCTTCGAAACGATGCGAACCGAAACCCCGAGCCCGTCAGCTTCCAACAGGTTCTGCAATGGAAGCGTCAATGTGAAGCGGAGATCGCAAAGCGCGGTCTGCAGTTCCACGATATGGGACACGGCTGGACAGCCGAGCCCTTCGGCATCTCCTCTACTCTGGGATGGAAAAAATCATCCGAGGATTCTTTGACCGAGGAGCAGAGAAACGCGCTGGCGCTTCTTGGTGGCAAACGCGGCTTCAGAAACGGCGTACCGCTGAACACCAACGTTTGTATGTCCAAGCCCTCTGTTCGTACCACGATGGTCAAGAGCATTGCCGATTATGCCGAAGCGCATCAGAACGTAACGTATCTTCACGTTTGGCTGGCAGACGGCGTTCGCAACCACTGCGAATGCGAGGAGTGCCAAAAGATGCGTCCGAGCGATTTCTATATGATGATTATGAACGAGCTGGACGAGGAGCTGACGGCCCGAGGGCTTGACACGCGCATCGTCTTCATCGCTTACGTGGATACGCTGTTTGCCCCGCGTGAGGTCTCGATCCAAAACCCCGAGCGCTTCTCGCTTTTGTACGCACCGATCGCAAGAAGCTATTGCTCGAGCATCACACCCGAGAGTCGCATTCCCGAGCCAACGGAGTACGTTCGCAACGCCTGGGAATCTCCCCACTCCGCCGAGGAGACGGCCGCCTTCCTGAAGGACTGGCAAAAGGGTTGGCACGGCCCCTCTTTCTCGTACGAGTATCACTACTGGCGTCATCAGTACACCGATCCGGGTATGATGTATATCAGCCGCAGAATCTACGAGGATATCCTCTCTCTGAAAACACTTGGACTCGACGGCTACGTGGAGGACGGCAGTCAGCGCTCCTTCTTCCCCAACGGCTTTGCCATTTACATTTACGCCGAGGCTTTGACGGATCGCAACTGCGACTACGACAAGGTCGCCGAGGACTATTTCTCCCACATCTACGGCCCCGATTGGGCCGAGGCCAAGGCTTATCTTGACCGTGTGAGTGCCGCCTTCGACTACGCCTATATGGAGGGCGAGGGCAGTGCCGCTCTCAAAATCGGAAAATATTACAATCCCTCGCTGGTGCAGAGATTTGCCGCGGTAGCGGAATTGGCCGCCGAGGGCCGTGCGTTGGCGCAGAAGCATCTGACCATGCCCACCCGTCCGCAGACCGTTTCCTGGAGACTCATCGGCCTGCACGCGCAGTACGTCGAGGGTCTCGCCGAGGCGATGGTCTACAAGTGTCAGGGCTTTGACCATCGCGCCGCAGAAGCCTTTGCAAAGCTTCAACTCGAATTTGGAAAGCACGAGGTTGCCATTGAGCGTTACTTCGACCATTTTCTTGCTTTCGCCTCCTTGGGCCGCATTTTCCAGGCCAAGTCGGTCATTCCCCTGCAAACCGGTATGTAAAAAGCCCTCTCGGCGGTACACCGTTTGGTGTACCGCCTTTTTTTTGCAAAAAAGCGCGTGTGTTCGGAAACACACGGGCTTTTGCCTATTTTGGCTTTTATGCGGTAAAGCTAAAGGTTTTCAGCTCACGCGACGTTCCGTCGGGAAGCTGTGCAACGTAGGTACAGGTGTATTTCTTGCCGACCGTCAGAGCCGAAACGTCGATATTGCTCGTCTTTGTCGTGGTGACTTTTTGCTCAATATCAGAAGGCAGGCGGTCAAGGCGGAATCTCTTCATCTCGCTTTGCAGAGCAAACAGCGTGTTGTCCTGAACGACCGTGCCGTTTTCGTCGCGGATGGTGATCTCGACCAGAGAAAGACGTCTGTCGCAATCAAAGTAGCCTGCGGCAACCTCTTGCTTGGTGTCACGCGTGGCGATCGAATCGGTAAAGCTGAATTCGGAGATCGGAGCGGGATCGATCAATTCCAGACAGGTGACAGGCAGATAGCCGCCCTTGCAGATATAGCGGAAGGAGTATTCCTGATCGATCATCATCGGGTACACGGTACCGTACTTGGGATCGGTACGCTTGTACGTTTCGGGTTCTCTCATTCTGGTACTGCCCTGCTCATAGACCTTGATCTTACTCAGATCGCCGTCGATCTTGCCGTCGGTATAAACGACGGTGACGTACTCGACCATCACGGCGTGGCCGCCGCCGGACTGATAGTGAACCATGGCGTCGCCCTTGAGCATTTGCGCGTAGGCCTTGAACATACGGTCCTCACCGTTTGTCGTGCTCGTCAGGGTTTTGGTGGCATATTCGCTCGTATGCGTTCTGCCGGGGGTGGTGATATAGTCACCGACCTTGAGGCATCCGTAGTAGTCGGTCATAGAATCGGTTGCCCGGAAGGTGATGGAAGTCGCGACCGTGGCCCAGGCCCAATAGATGGCGTCGGCACAGTCGTTACTGATTCTGGCGCCCGCGGCGGTGCTGCTACCGCCGAGCAGATCGCTCGTTGCGGCAATTTCCAAAACACCGTTGTTGTTGGCTTGCGCCAAGGAAACAAAGGAGTAGAGCGAGCCGGAGCCGTGCGTATAGGGAAGGCCGATATAGGTGCGGTCGGCGTAGAGGTGGATCGGGTCTGCCATTCCGGATTCCTCGGCGTCTCCGTCGCCCTCGAGGTCAAACACGAAGTCCTTGGTGGGAGACCAGACGACGTTCACCATATCCTCCATTGCGGAAAAGACGGTGTCGCGTCGTTCGGCAAGGACGGCCGCGGTGTTCAGCGCATTGTTGTAATCGCGAACGGCGTAGATATAGTGAAGGGTCTTTTCCGCCAAGGTCGCAATCTTGGGCGAGGAGGTGGCATACACCTCGCGGTAGGCCTGACACTCCAGCGCAATGCTGTCCTTGATGGTGTAGAGCAAAATGCCGTTATAGTAGATCTGCAAGGTATAATAGTCCGTCATGTGCTTGGCATCGAGCGTGAGGGTAAAGCTGCGGTTGTAGTTGCTGTTCGACACCGTGGTGAACTGACACTTTTCGGGGGAGATGGGCTCGCCGCCGATGGAAATGGTCAGAAGTTTAGCATCATAGCTGCCCTGGGTCAAGCGAAGCTGACCGTAGTACTGGATCTGGATCGTGTCACCCAAAAGCAGTCTGCGATAGAGCTTGTCGCCGGAAGCGGAGTTGAAGCCGACTGTAATGCCGCCCTCGGATTGGACACCCGTCGAGGTAGCAACGATCTGACGGGTGGGAACGGCAGGCTCGGTCTGAATCAGATAATCCGCCGAAGTAAAGCTGCAGGAGGCGTGATCGGGATCGCCCTCGGCCTTGACGAGGATGCAAGCGGCAACGGCGTAATCGTGGATGGCCTTCGCCGTCTCGGAAAACTCGGGATCGGTCTCTGCATAAAGCTCGATGGCCGTATCTGCCAGAGAGAGGATGCTGAAGGTCTTGGTCTCGCCGCCGAAGCCCTCGTATACGATGTCCTTATGGAAATCGGCCGCAGCCACGGAGGGCAAGGAAATGTAAAGATACTTCGCGCCGCCGATGCTCTGAACGTTACCGTAGAAGTCGTTGAACTTTCCTTGGATCACCTCGCCGTCGGGCATCGTCAGGGTGTAGCTCATCTGATCGAACAGAGCGCGGTCGCCGGAATTGAAGTTCTGCGCGAAATAGATGCGGGCGTCGATGCGGTTGGTAAAGACAAAGCCTGCACCGGCCGTACGAAGCGGGCCGTAGGCTCTGACCACAACGCTTTCATCGGCATTGGTGATCTCCTTGATAAACGGAACTGCGCCGTCGCCGACCTGAGAGGTCACGGACAGAGAAACGTCGTTTGTTTTCGGAATGGAGAAGGCGCGGATTCCGGAAAACCAAGCGCTTTTTTCCTCAAGAAGGATCGTTCCCGTGCCGACAACACGGTCAACCTCAATCATCGCGCCGCTGGCAAGATAGGTGGGCTTTGCGGTAACGTGCCACTGCAAAAGGGCATCTGCCGTACGAATCTCGATGCCGCCGCCCTCGAAGCTCAGTTCATTGGTCGGCTGAATCTGAACGGCCGTGCCTGCGGGCAGATAGGTATATGTCGTGGTGACGTCCTCCACGGTGACCGAATGGGACGTTGTGGAAAGATCGTAAAGCTTGCCGCGGAAGGTGCCGCCCGTGACGAGAAGCTTTTTGACCGTCTGAACGGGAGCACGGCCGGCGAAGAATACGTTTTCTTCAAAGACGCCGCCGCGGATCTCGCAGGAGTACGAGCCGATGCGATAGGTGCTGTGCGTGTTCTGAATGCCGCGGAAGGAGGTTTCACCCACGCCCGAGGCATTGAGCCCGATGAAGTGGCCGCCCGTGATAAGCACGGTGATCTTGGGCAAAAAGCCATCCGTTGCGGGAAGGCCGACGGCAGTAAAGCGATTGTGGAAGGTACCGCCGGAGACTACAACGTTTTGCGTAGACACGCGCACGGCTCTATCTGCGGTGCAGAAGAAATGTCCGAAGAATTCACCGCCGGAAACGTCGACGCTCATCGTGCCGTTTTCCACGAAAGCAAAGGGATGCGTTCCGTAGATGGAAGAGCCGCGGAGCGTTCCGCCGGAGATGTTAATGCTGAAGTTGCCCTTAACTCTCGACTGATTTCCCATAAAAGAGAGAATCTCTTCGCTGTTACCGATGACACCGCCGCTGACGGTAAAGCTGACCTCACCTGCCGTGGTGACGCCGTTATAGCTTCCGATGCCCGTGAAGGAGGTAACCGTGCCGCCGCGGATCTCGGTGATGAGCTTTCCGGCGAAGGCAGCGTTGTTGCTGGTAGCGTAGCCGCTGTCTGCTCCCTCGGGCTTTTGGTAATCAGGCTGACCCATCAGACGGTCGATGACCGTGGTGGCGGGGGTAGCGGGATCATCCTCAACCACGAGCGTGGAGGTGGTGGAGTTGGTATTCAGGTAGGAGTTGTAGACCGTGCCCATCTTGGCGCCGTCTGAAATGACAAGCTTGGAATGAACTCTGACCGAGGAGCCGAAGATGGTGTTGCCCGACAGATACACACCGCTGGCGGCAACGCAAGAGATGCTGTGGTAGTCACCGTTTTTAAAGGTCATGGTGCCGTTGACCGCAGCGGGATTCTCGGGCGTTGCGCCTTGGTAGGTAACGTAGGGGGTATTGAGATGGATGTGATTGGAAGTACCGGCAGAAAGATTCCAGCCGGAGAGGGCGCCCGGCTCCGCCGCGGCAAAGCCGTCGTTCGAAAAGACGACGTTGTCGAAGGTGACCGAGCCGGTCGCGGCGGTGATGATGTAATACGCACGGTCTCCCTCGGGCTTCATCGTCAGATTTTGGAAGGTAAGATCGAGGGTGTTATATTTATGGACGGAATAATCGGCCGTAGCGGAAGTGTAAAACTTCAGCGTGGTGTCAGCTGCCGTCGCACCCGTGCCCTCGATGATGATCGGAACGCGAGTTCCCGCAAAGTCAACCAGAGTGCTGTAGGAGTCGTTGTATGACTCAACGAACAGAGAGTTGGTATTCGCCTTTTCAATCGCCTCGGCCCAAGCGGTGCCGGAGACCTTGATGACGATCTTGTCACCCGGATAATAGACCTTCTGATCTCCCGTATCGGGATGGGTCTGAGTCACGCCGTTACGGGCGATGGCGTTGAGAATGGCGCACTTCACACTCGCCAAGGGATTATTTTTCGAGCCGTCGGGCGTGGTGGAAGAGGAATCGGTGCCGCTTTGCGACACGTAATAGGTGTAGGTTCTGTGCTGATAGACGCCGTTTTCGCTAACCAGTCCCTTGTAGTCAACGATGACGTCACACTTATAGCTGCCCTCGTTTCCGAAGGTTTGGACGGTTGCGGTGGCACTGTCTGCCACGTTGACGTATACCTTGGGGGCGAAGTGGCTGAATTTGGCTCCGTAGACGGTGCCCATCACGGCATTTTCCCCAATGTTCAGCGTCGGGACGAGTACGGCCTCGGGAGCACCGTTGACATCGTTCTTCACCGTAGAGGAGGCGGCCGCTACGCAGGCGAGAGAGGTGTAGTCTCCGTTTTTAAAGGTAACGGAGGCAGGAACGGTCACGGGACTCTCCGCCGTACCGCCGTGATTTTTTGCCGTGGTGGAAACGGGCCGGTTATGCGTCGCGGTTGCCTCGACGTACCAGCCGAGACAGCCACCGTAGGAGGTGTTTGCCGTCGGATCGGAAACCGAGGTCGGAAAGCCCTCGTTCGAGAAGACAACGTTATCAAAGGTGATGTGTCCCGTGTGGGCGGAGATGCGAACGTATTCGCCCGCGCCCTCGGTCTTCATCGTAAGATTCTTGAAGGTCACGTCGAGGTTGTTGTATTTGCGAAGGCCGAACGTGGAGGTTGGTTCCGTACCCGTCGGCCAAAGAAGGACGGTGTCAGCGGGGGTATTTCCCGTGCCCTCTACGGTAATGGGAACGAGCTTGCCCGTGGAATCAATGATCTCCCAATAAACCTCATTCGAAGCGTCGCCGAGGAAGGAAAAGCTCGCCGAGGACTCGGCCAAGGCTGTGCCCGTAACCTTAATCACGACGGTGTCGCCGGGATAATACGCCTTCTTCTTAACCACGTTCGTTGTCAGATAGCGAACGCTGGCAAAGGGCTCTTCTTTCGTTCCGGGCGTTTCGGAAGCATCCACGCCATTTCCACCAACGTAATAGGTGTAGACGGTCTGTGCCTGCAGAGCGCAGGTCGACTTGATACGGGTCGGATCGATCGCCGTCAGTTCGGAATAGTCGCAGGTATCGGCATACGAGAGGATCTTTCCCGTCACAACGGAGGGCTTTTCCACGATCACGCTGACGGGGAAATCGTAATACACGTCGATCGCGGAGGGGCCGAAGCCGTACACGTTCTGAACCGAGGCGGCCGTTTCCTTGACGGTCACGTTGACGTAAGCGAAGCCGTAGCCCCAGTTCACCGCGGAAACCTCGCCCATTTGAGCCCCTTCCCCGATGACCAGATTCAGCCCGACGGAATACTTACAGCCGGCGGCGTTGTTACCGTTGCCGACACGGTTGGCTTTGTTCAATTTGCCCGTGCCGCCCGCGTTGAAGTTTTTGGACATATCGCTGTTTCCGCTGTAGGTACCGGCAGCCGCCACCTCAAGGTGCGTATAGTCACCGTTCTTGAAGGTGGTGGTGACGTCAAACACCACGTCCTCGGTAGCGTTTGTGAAGCGGAGGTTCTCGTCGTACGCCTTGGGCGTGGCGGAATCTCCGTAGACTCTCCAGGTGATCGCGCCGCCGTCGGTGGCGTCGGTCTTGGCAAAGGTGACGTTGTCGTAGGTCACGTTGCCCGCACCGGTGGTAAACATCACGACGTCGTTGTTGCCGCCGGCAGCCTGAATGGTCAGATCCTTATAGCAGAAGTTGGCGGGAGCACCGGCTCTTCTGGTGGCCGGCGCATTGGCCGCATCCGTATTGAACAGAATGATCGGAGGATTCTCGGGATCCTGCACGCCCTGCACCGTTACGGTGTCGGCAATGGTGGCCGCACCGCGGGAAAGACCGGTAAACTGCTGTGCGGTATTACCGTTGTCGATCGTGCCGATCACCATAATCGCGGCGGTTTGACCCTCCTCGGGAGGGTTGGCAACGAGCTTGTTATACGCCGCCGCAATCGAGTTTAAGGGCGCATCGGCTGTGCCGCTGTTGGTAGAGCGACCTTGGGCTGAGACGTAATATTTCACGTCGTAATCCGCCTGCGGGGTCTGGGCTGCGCTGACAAAGATGAGCGAAAGCGGAAGCGTGCTGACGATCATTACAAGCGCAAGAAGAAGAGATACGAGTTTTTTCATTCGCATATCGAGTCCTCCCGAAACGGTTTTGCCTGACGGCATTTTTTTGAAAATACATACTCATTGTAGCATTCACTACACAAAAACGCAAGTAGGGATCACAAAATCAAACGAATTTTATCCCTTTCGATTGTGCGTTTTACCCAAAAACGAAATGAGCTTCTATACCTTTTAAACAAAACAAAAAAGCCCGACCAACAAAGGGCGGGCTTTCGGCTGAAAAGAGAACAATCAGGCTTTTCTTCTGCACTTAGCGATAAGATAAAAGACAAGCGTCAAGGCAAGACCGACGGCGATGGCGACGACCAGATCGAACACGACGGTCAACAGGAAGGTGACGATCAGAACCAGCTTTTCCGACCAAGGGTTCTCCTTTGCCATTTTGCCGAATTTTTTGTATTCACTCATATTATAGGCCACCACGAAGAGGATCGCGGCGATGGTGGGCATCGGAATCAATTTGGCAAGGGGCATCAAAACGAGGAGCACGCAGAACAACACGAGGGAATGGACCATCCCCGCGATCGGAGAGCGACCGCCGTTTTTGACGTTGGCGGCGGTGCGGGCGATCGCGCCCGTGGCAGGGATACCGCCGAAAAGCACAGAGAGAATGTTGCCCGCGCCCTGCGCCATCAACTCGGCGTGGGGATTGTGCTTAGAGGAGATCATATCGTCGGCCACCACGCAGGACAGGAGCGATTCGATGGCGGCGAGAAGGGCGATGGTGATCGCGTCGGGAATGAGCGAGACGACAAGCTCGAGATCAAGGCTTACGCCCGCAAGCGCAAAGCGAGGAAGTCCAGACGGGATGTTGGGGTAAAGCTGACCGATGGTGGAAACGCTCTCGGAGAGGCCGGGAATGACGGCCACAGCCACCGAGCCGACGATGACGGCGATCAGAGACGGCGGCACGCGCTTTTCCAATTTCGGATACAAAACAAGGATCAAAAGAGAAACAACGCCCACCAGAAGTGCCTGCCAGGAGAAGGTGTTCAGCGAGGCGAAATTCGCTTCCAGCTTTTCAATCGTCTCCACGGGCTTTACGCCGTCGGCGTAGCGCAGACCGACAAAATCCTTGATCTGGCCGACCAGAATCGTGACGGCGATGCCCGAGGTAAAGCCGACGGTAATGGCGGGCGGGATAAAGCGGATGAGCGAGCCGACCTTGAACAGCGCCATCAGGATCAGAAGGATGCCCGCCATCAGCGTGGCAAGGATCAGCCCCGCCATCCCCTTCTCGGCAACGATCCCCGCAACGATGGTCGCGAAGGCGGCGGTAGGGCCTGCGATCTGAACGCGACTGCCGCCCAGCAACGACACGGCAAAGCCCGCAAACACAGCGGTATAGATGCCGCAAACGGGCTCAACGCCGCTGGCGAGCGCCAAGGCAATGGAGAGCGGAAGGGCGATGATGGCAACGATCACGCCTGCGACGGCATCGCTGACAAGCTGCTTTTTGGTCAGCGTTTTGGCCACTTCAAAGAGCTTTGGCTTTAAATAACTCATTCGGTTCATAACGACTCCTTCGTTTTTCTTTTGCGAAAAGAAAAACCCCTCGCGGGATTTTTCTTGGGAAGACTATTTTTCCTCCTGCTCGGCGGCGGCGCGCAGCTTGGTGTTGCGGCGTGCTTTGACTTCCTCCGAAACGGGCTGGATCTCTCCTGCGGCGGTCAGCGCCATACGGGTCAAAAGCGGGCCGACCAGCTCGTAGACGAGAACGGAAAAGAGGATGATGTTTCGCACCAGCGCCCCCTCGGGGCCGATCTGCATCGCGGTCGTGCACATTCCCAGCGCCACGCCTGCCTGCGGCAGAAGGGTGATGCCGAGATATTTGCAAATGGAAGGAGAGCAATCGGTGATCTTGGCGCTGAAGGCCGCGCCGAAATATTTACCGAGTGAGCGGAAGAGAATATACAGCGCACCGATGGCAACGATGCCGAGGTCGGAAAAGACGCCGAGCTCCAATTCCGCACCGCTGATGACGAAAAAGAGGGCGAACAGCGGGCTGGTCCATTTGTCGGACGCCCCCATCAGATCCTCCGAAAGAGGGCAGGTATTGCAAAAGAGCGTGCCGAGCATCATACAAACCAGAAGCGCGGAAAAATGGATGTGAACCTTGCCGATCTCAAATTCGAGCATCGAGAGCGAGGCGGCCAAGAAGACCACGCCGATCGTCAGATTGAGGCGGTTGGTATTGGAATTGAAGAGCTTTTCCAACCAAGTGAGAACCCAGCCCATCAGAGCACCCAAAAGGAGCGAAGCGACGATCTCGATGATGGGATTCAGCAGAATGGAGATCAGATCGACGTCCCCGACCACAAGGCTCTTGGCAATGCCGAAGGAGACGGCAAAGGCAACGAGGCCGACCGCGTCGTCCAGAGCGACGATCGGAAGCAAAAGCTTGGTCAGAGGGCCCTTTGCCTTATACTGACGAACGACCATCAGCGTGGCGGCGGGGGCGGTAGCGGTAGCAATCGCACCGAGGGTGATGGCCTGCGCGAGGGAGAGCTTGTCGGGCATCAGAAAATGAAGACCGATCAGAATGGCATCGACCGCGAGCATTGCGACCACCGCTTGGATGATGCCGATGACAAGCGCCTGTTTTCCCGTTTTTTTCAGATCCTTAAGACGAAATTCATTACCGATGGAAAAGGCGATAAACGCGAGGGCAACCTCGGACACGAGCGAAAGGCGCGATACCTGATCGGCGGTGGAAAAGCCGATGCCGTCAAAGCCCAGCGCACCGATGCAATACGGGCCGATGAGAACTCCCGCAATCAGATAAGCGGTCACGGCGGGAAGCTTGAAGGGCTTGAACAAGCGCGTCATCAAAAGGCCCGCCAAGAGCGCAAACGAAACGGAAAGAAGCGTATTCATTTTATTCTCCTTTATCAAAAGAAAAAAATCAAAATCCAAGCTATTATACTCCCAAGCTGCACTTTCGTCAACGGCAAGAATCGTCAATCTTTGCGCAAAAAACGGCTTTTGCTTGTGAAAAGTGGCAAAAAGAAAGGCCGGATGGCATTCCGACCTTTCAAAATCAGTTTTCTTCGTAAACGCGCGTCACGCGCGGCATAAAGTTGCAAACGACCTCGTAATTGAAGCTGTAGGTCAATGCCCCGAGCTCCTCGGCAGAGATCTGCTCTCCCCCGCTGTGGCCGAGAATGACGGCCTCGTCCTCGACCGAGACCCCTTCGATCTCGGTAACGTCGACCATGATCTGATCCATACAGACTCTTCCGAGCACCTTCGCTCGCTTGCCGCGGATGAGAACGTACCCACGGGAGGAAAGACAACGGTTAAAGCCGTCCGCATACCCGATGGAAACGGTGGCAACACGGCGCTCCTTGGGTGCGGTGTAGGTGTGTCCGTAGCCGATCTGAAAGCCCGCCGGCACGCATTTTACATGAACCACGTGGCTGACGATCTGCATGGCGGGACGAAGCGGGATGCGCTTTTCCACCTCCTCGGATGGGTACAGCCCGTAGATGGCAATGCCGAGGCGAACCAGATCGTACTGCGGCGACCACTCCATCGCGCCGGCGCTGTTGCACAGGTGCTTGATGGGAATGGAAACGCCGCGCTGCGTCAAAAGAGACAAAAACGAATCGAAGGCCTCTTTTTGACGGGTGGCGTCGCTCTTGTCGGCACAGTCGGCGCAGGCGTAATGGCTGAACAAGCCCTCAAGCTCAATCCCCTCCAAGCGGGAGATGACCTCGACGGCATCCGCCCCCGCCCGGTCGGGAGTCAAGCCGATCCGTCCCATGCCCGTGTCCAGCGCGACGTGAACGCGCGCCCTCTGACCAAGCTTTTTCGCCTGCTCGGAGAGCAGCTTTGCCTCGGACAAGGACCAGATCGCCCCCGTCACGGAGTACGAGATCAAAGCCTCGTACTGAGACGGAGAGGTATAGCCGAGGATGAGAATGGGCTTTGTGATCCCGCCCTCGCGCAGTTCGATCGCCTCCTCAAGGCAGGCGACGGCAAAATAATCGGCGTGGGGAGTCAAGCGTCGTGCCACGGCGACGCTTCCGTGGCCGTAGGCATCCGCCTTGACGACGGCCATCGCCTTCACGCCTGCGGCAAGATTTTGCTTCAGGCGGCAAAAATTTTCCTCAATGGCCGCAAGGTCAATGCGGGCGCAGGTTCTAACATACGGTTTCATCATACTTCCTTCTTTCCGAACGATTCCTTACGAGAGAGCTCCCGCGAGCCATTTCCAGAGCGTAAAATCATCGGCAAAGGGGAAGGAGAAGATGCCGACGATGAAAATGATCGCGATCACGGCGGGCAGAACGTAGCTCATATAGGGGCGCATCCAGCGCTTGAGCTTAAGACCCGTGCCGGCGTTGGCCTCGGCCAAGAAATTGTCAAAGCCCCAGCCGTAGCGGGAAGTGCAGAACAGAACGTAGCAAAGCGAGCCGAGGGGCAAGAAGCAGTTGCTGACGAGAAAATCCTCCAGATCAAGAACACTCGAGCCCGACGCAAAGGGAGAAAAGCCCGACCAGAGATTGAAGCCGAGCGCACAGGGAACGGACAGAACAAGAATGACCGCACCCGCGATCACGCAGGTCTTTTTTCTCTTCCAGCCCGTCAGCTCGCAGACCATCGCCAAAATGTTTTCGAACACGGCGATCACCGTGGACAGCGCGGCAAAGAGCATAAAGAGAAAGAACACCGAGCCCCAGATGCGCCCGCCCTGCATATTGTTGAACACCTTGGCCATCGCCACGAACAAAAGCCCCGGCCCTTGCCCCGGCTCGACGTGAAAGGTAAAGCAAGCGGGGAAAATGATGAGTCCCGCGCTGATGGCAACCAGCGTATCCAGCCCCATAATGCTCAGCGACTCGCCCATCAGCGAGCGCTCCTTTCCGATGTAGCTGCCGAAGATCGCCATCGAGCCGATGCCGAGGGAGAGCGTAAAGAAGGCTTGGTTCATCGCCGCCATCACCACGCTCGCATCAATCTTATCAAGATCCGGCATTAAGTAGAACGAAAGCCCCTCCTTGGCGCCGGGCAGCGTCAGGCTGTGGACCACCAGCACCAAAAGAAGCACGAGAAGAGCGGACATCATATATTTGGTGATGCGCTCCACGCCCTTTTGCAGACCGAAGGAGAGAATGAGAAAGCCCAAAACGACTACGATCGCCATAAAGCCGACGGTAACGGCGGGGCTTTGAAGCATTTCGGAAAAGGCGGCGGAAGAGGCTTCATCGGAAATGCCCGTCAGATCGCCGCGGACAAAGCGAACGAAATAATACAGAATCCAGCCTGCCACGGAAGTGTAAAACATCATCAAAAGCAGATTGGCGGCAAGAGAGGCGTAGCCGTGGAGATGCCAGTGCTGTCCCTTCTTTTGCAATTTCGGAAAAATGCCGATGGGACTTGCCTGACTTGCCCGCCCGAGGGAAAACTCCATCACCATAACGGGAAGACCGAGCAGGATCAAAAACACAAGATAGACCAAGACGAAGGCGCCGCCGCCGTACTGCCCTGCCATCCAAGGAAATTTCCAGACGTTTCCCACGCCGATGGCACAGCCCGCGGAAAGCAATAAAAAGCCAAGGCGGGACGCAAGATGCTCACGTTGCTGCATAAAAAATACCTCTTTCGTTACCATTCGCCCCCCATTGTAGCAAAAAAAGCCCTTTTCGTCAACGAAAAAGCAAAAAGAAAAGTCGGATCTCTCCGACTTTACAGATATGCCCGAAGCTCCTTTCCGAGCTCCTCCTCGAGTGCGATCAGCTTGCGGCAAAGCGCCTTGGCACTTTCATCTGCCGCGCGGTATTGATTCAAATAGCGCGACAGGGATTTGACGCCCATATCACAGCCGTCGGTCATCAGATCGGCAATCGTCGCGTCGCTCTCGTCAAGCGCCAGCTCGATGCCGGTTTTCATTCGGCTCATAGTCTTGGCCATCGGGTTTGCGGCCTTCCCCTCATCGTGAAAGCGGTGAAGCGCTGCCTCCAATTCCTCTCCGAGCGCCTCGTGCGCGGCGCGGCAATCAACCAGGATCCGCTCGAGCTTTTCGCTCTTGACCTTGCCGAGCACCTGATGGATGGAGTCCGTTCCCATCCGAATGCCCGCGTCAACCTCTCTTAACAGACGTATGGTATCCGATTCAATCATACTTCTCTCTCCTTTTTTCTTTTATCTTGCCCAAAAAAGAGAGCTTTATGAAAGAAAAAAGAAAGCCGTGCGGCGCACGGCTTTCTTTTTTGCATTATTGGATCTGATATTTTTCCGCATAGTTATCGAACAGGCGAGCAAAGTTCTCCTCCTGCCCTGTCTTGAGGCGGTTTAAGTATTCGTGCGTTGCAAACGAGCCGTGCGACATTTCCAAAAAGCAAACCGCGATATTGGAGCAATGGTCGGCAATGCGCTCGTAGTTGGTCAGAAGGTCGGAGAGAATAAAGCCCATTTCCATCGTACAGTCACCCTGACGCAGGCGGTTGATGTGACCGTTTTTGATCTTTCGTTTCAGGTTGTCAATGACCTGCTCAAGCGGCTCGACCTGCGCGGCAATGGCAAGATCGTCGCGAATGAGAGCGTCGGTCGCCAAGCGAAGCACCTCGGAAACGGCGGCGGTGATGACGGCAATATCCTCCTTGGCCTTGTCGGAGAAGGAGATCTCCTTGTCGGAAATTTCTTTAGCCGTTTCGGCAATGTTGAGGGCGTGGTCGGAAATGCGTTCAATATCTCCGATGCAATGGAGCAATTCCGTTACCACCTTACTGTCGCGGGAGGACATCTGACTTTTGGCGATCTTGACAAGGTAGGTGCTCGTCTTATCCTCGTAGCGGTCAACGGTGCCCTCGAGCTTGTCTACCTCCTGAAACTGCGCTTCGGAATAATCATCCAGCAGAGCAGTTGCCTTGTCGAAGGAATCCAAAGAGATTCTGGCCATATCGCAAACCAGATCCTTACACTTTTCCACGGCAAAGGAAGGCATGGCAAGAAAGCGCTCGTCCAGAACGGCAAAGGGATCGGCCTCGGTGCTCTCGTCCTTCTTGCCGCGCACGGTGCGGATGGCAAGGCGCTCGATCAGCGAGGTAAAGGGAATGAGAATGACGGTGGAGAGGACGTTGAAGAGCGTATGCACAAATGCAATTTCGAGTGCGCCGACGTTTTCCTGCATAAAGGAAAACGGGAAGAGGGCGTGGATGGCGTAGAAGATGCCGGTAACAACGATAACGCCGATCATTTTAATATAAAGACAGCTCACCGCCACACGCTTGGACTCGGTGTTTCCGCTGATGGAAGAAAGGATCGGGGTGATGGTGGTGCCGATGTTCTGACCGAGAATGACGGGGATGGCGGTGGAATACGGAATGGCACAGGAAAGCGCCAATGCCTGAAGCACACCGACCGAGGCCGACGAGGACTGGATGATCGCGGTAAAGACCGTGCCGACCAGAATGCCCATCAGGGGATTGGAGAACATCGTGAGAAGATTGGTAAAGGTTTGGTTGTCGCGAAGCCCCTCTACCGCGCCCGACATCGAATCCATACCGAACATCAAGATCGCAAAGCCGAGGAAAATGCAACCGAAGTTTTTCTTGCGGTCATCCTTGGCGGTCATGGTCATCAAAAGACCGATCAATGCTAAAATCGGAGTAAAGGAATCGGGCTTTAATAGCTTTAAGATAAAGCCGACGCCCTGAATCTCGGCGGTACTCAAAAGCCAGGCGGTGACGGTCGTACCGACGTTGGCACCCAAAATGATGCTCATCGTCTGACCGAGCTTCATGATACCCGAGTTGACAAAGCCCACAAGCATTACCGTGGTGGCGGAAGAGGATTGAATGATCGCGGTTACCACCAGACCGAGCAAAAAGCCCTTCCATTTGGTTGAGGTGAGGCGGGCAAGAATCGACTCCAATTTACCGCCGGCAATTTTTTTCAAGCTGTCGCCCATCAGATCCATTCCGTACAGGAACAGCGCCAGACCGCCGATGAGGCTTAACACCGAAAAAATGTCCATTTTTTCTGTTTCTCCTTCTTTTTTCTTTCTTTTAGACCTTTTATTTCAATCAGAAAAATTCTACCACAAAGAAAAAAAACGGTCAAGGAATTTTTATCCATAAAAAAGAAAGAAAAGAAACGTCGTTTTCTATCGAAAAAAACGAAACAAACGTCAAAAAAAGAGACGAAAAAGGCTACTTCTCATAAGGATGAAGAAAGCCTCGATGAAATTCATTGAGGCTTTTCTTATGCTGATCGGATAGAACCGGCATCGCATTTGTAAGTACAAATGCTTCTGTTTGGGTGATACCCAAACCCTTTTTGCAACAAAAAAAGAAAGAAAAGTGATATTCTTTGCTGTGCAAAGAGTGATATTTTCACTTTGTGAAAGTGATATTACTCCCTCCGGTCGTAGTGATATTTTATTCGCCCTAAAAACTGTCCGTAGGACAATATCACGATGCGAAAGCATCATATCACTGC
>JAZRZQ010000069.1:0-17043 GCA_045601445.1 Eubacteriales bacterium
CAGCAAAGAATATCACTTATCTTTCTTTTTTGTTGTAAAAAGGGTTTTCACCCAAACAGAAGCATTTGTACTTACAAATGCGATGCCGGTTCTATCCGATCAGCATAAGGAAAGCCTCGATGAATTTCATCGAGGCTTTCATCATCCTTATGAGAAGTAGCTTTTCGGGTGCTTCTTTTTTTACCATTCGATGGGCTCTTGGCCGCTCTCCCGCAAAATGGCGTTGGCGCGGGAGAAGTGCTTACAGCCGAAAAAGCCGCGGGATGCGGACAGCGGGCTGGGATGGACGGTTTTGAGCTTGCGGTGCATCGGATTTGTAATCAGCTCGGCCTTTTTCTGCGCGTGCGCGCCCCAGAGCAAAAAGACCACGGGGGTCTTCTTTTCATTCAAAAGCGAGATGATGCGATCCGTCAAAATCTCCCAGCCGCGCCCCTTGTGGCCCATGGGCTGTCCCTCGGGAACGGTGAGGGTGGTGTTGAGCAGCAAAACGCCCTGCTTGGCCCAACGGGTCAATTCTCCGCTTTGGGGAATGGGAACGCCCAGATCGCTCTGCAGCTCCTTGAAGATGTTTTGCAGCGAGGGCGGCATCGGGACGCCCTCCCGAACGGAAAAGCAAAGCCCGTGCGCCTGCCCCGCACCGTGATAGGGATCCTGCCCGAGGATGACAAGCTTGGTCTCGGCAAAGGAAGTATAGCGCAGGGCGTTGAAAATGTCGTGCATCGGCGGATAGATGCGCCGCGTGGCGTACTGCTCCTTCAAAAAGGAGCGCAGAGCAAGATAATACTCCTCCTGCCACTGATCGCGCAAAAGCCCGTCCCAATCGTTTCCAAGCTGTACCATATCTCTCTCCTTGCCTTTTTTCTTTATTCTAGCAGACGGCGGAAAAAAGTCAAGAAAAAAGCACTTGTGCCGAAAACGGCTTTATGATACAATCAAGAAAAAAAGAAGGGTGACGGCGATGACACAGCGCATTCTCGACAAGCTGGAAGAATATTTGCAGCGGGACGATCTCTCGGGTGCAGAGCGCCATTTGCTCTATTGGCTGCAGGAGTTTGCCTCGCGCGGGGATTGGCGCGGGGAAACCTTCGTGTGCAACGAGCTGATGGGCTTTTTCCGCAAGCAGGAAAACGAAGAAAAAGCCTTTTTCTACGGTCAAAGGGCGCTCGGGCTGATCGAGACACACGGAGTGCTTGACAATCTCGGTGCGGGAACGACGTATCTGAATTTTGCGACGGTCTGCAAGGCCTTCGGGCGCGTCGACGAGGCGCTTTCGTATTTTCAAAGGGCGGAAGCAATCTATGCCAAAGCACTGCCCGAAAACGATGCGCGCCTGGGCGGGCTGTATAACAATATGGCGCTGGCGCTGTGCGATGCCAAGAGATTTTCCGAGGCGCGCGCTGCCTACGAAAAGGCGCTCGCACACATGGCCACACTCCCCGACGGCGCGGGCAAATGTGCCATTACGCTGTTGAATTTGGCGGAGCTTGCCGAGGCCGAGCAGGGGCTCGAGGAAGCCTCGGAGACCATTGAGGAATATCTTGCCAAGGCCAAGGCACTTTTGGACACGATCTCCAACGAAACAAGTGCCGAGGCACGCTTTCTCTTTCGAAGCTGTGCCACGGTGTTCGGCTATTACGGTCATTTTGACTACGAGAGGATTCTGACGGAAAGGGGGCGCACGGATGAAGGGACTTGAGCTTTCCCGTCTCTTTTACGAGGAATACGGTGCGCCGATGCTCCAAAAAGAATTTCCTCATCTGCTCCCCTATCTTGCCGTAGGGCTGGTCGGGAGCGGCTCGGAATGCTTCGGCTTTGACGATGCCCTCTCGCAGGATCACGATTTTGAAGCAGGCTTTTGTCTGTTTTTGCCCGACGAGAGCGTCGTTGACCGCCGAAGCGCCTTTTTGCTCGAGCGGGCCTATTCCCGTTTGCCCAAGGAATACCTCGGCTTTTCGCGTCCCGCACTCTCCCCCGTCGGCGGAGATCGCCACGGAGTGAAGCGCATCGCGGATTTTTTGGAAGAAAAAACGGGCACGCGAGACGGCGTTCTTACCGTTCGAGATTGGCTGACCCTGCCCGAGCATTCCCTTGCGGAGATCGTAAACGGCGAGATCTTTTTCGATCCCTACTCCGAGCTGAGCGCTGTGCGGGAGCGCCTTGCGTACCTGCCCGAGGCGATCCGCCGCAAGAAGCTGGCGGGAAATCTTCTGATGATGGGACAGACGGGGCAGTATAATTACCCGCGCTGTCTGGCACGGGGCGATACGGCGGGCGCAGGGCTTTGCGCCGCACGCTTTCTCGAATACGCCCTGCATACGGTCTTTTTGCTCAACCGTCGCTATCTTCCCTATTACAAATGGCAGTTTCGCGCGCTCAGGGAGTCAGCGAAGCTGTCCGAGCTCGCCTCACCGCTCGCATCGCTCGTCTCCTCCCCCCACGGAAACAAGACGGCAGAGCGGATCGAAGCGATCACGCGGTGCATCCTCAAGGCCGCTTCCGCCGAGCTTTCCCTCCCCGAAGCGGGCGAGAGTGCCGAGGCATTTGCCTACCGCGTCAATGACAGCATTTCGGATGGCGAAATCCGAAACCTGAACGTTTTGATCGCCGTATAACAAAAAAACGAGAGACCGAAGAAAGCCGTGAGAGATCACCGCTTTTTTCGGTCACTTTTTCTTTGATACGAAAATACTTTGAAAAAAGTCTTGACAAAATGGCTCTAACGTGTTAGAGTGTAATTGAACTCTAACGCATTAGAGAAAGGGCCGAAAGATGGAAACACCGAAAATATTTGAAAGCGAATACCGTTTTTGTTTGATCCTGTGGGAAAACGAGCCCGCCAAGAGCGCAAGGCTCGTGGAGCTTTGCAGAGAAAGGCTCGGTTGGAAGCCGACAACCACCTACACCGTCATCAAGCGCTTGTCGGAGCGCGGCGTTTTAAAAAACGAACGTACGATCGTCAGCTCGCTGATCAGCAAGGATCAGGTGCAGGCCGCGGAGATCGATGAAATGCTGGAAAAAACCTTTGAAGGCTCTCTTCCCTCCTTTATTGCCGCGTGGACGTCGCGCCACGCGCTTTCCGAGAAGGAAATCGAGGAAATCCGCAATATGATCGACCAATATCGGAAAGGAGAGAGCACGTGAGCCGCTTCTTCCTTGCGATCGTTAATATGAGCATATCGGCGGGCTGGATCGTGCTTGCAGTCGCGCTGTTGAGAGTCTTACTCAAAAAAGCGCCGAAACGAATCACGCTGTTTCTTTGGGGAATCGTTGCCGTGCGCCTCGTATGCCCTGTCTCCGTTCCAAGCGCGTTCAGCCTGATCCCGAGCACAAAAACCGTTCGTCCCGAGATCATGCTTGAGGAAACACCCGCCATCCAATCAGGCATTGCCTTCATCAACGACGCCGTCAATCCGATCCTCGGTCAATCCTTCGCCGCAGAGCCGAGCGATTCCGTCAACCCCCTGCAGATTCTCATTCCCGTCCTCGCGGCCGTTTATCTTGTGGGAATCGCCGTTTTGCTTTGCTATGCCGTCATCAGCTATATCAAAATAAAACGGAAAACGCAAACGGCGGTGCTTTACCGAGACAACGTCTATCAAAGCGAAGCCGTTCGTTCCCCCTTCGTGTTCGGGCTCGTCAAGCCGAGAATTTTTCTTCCGTTTCAAATCGACCCGCAGGTGATGCCCTACGTGCTCGCACACGAGAAAGCTCATCTCGAGCGCAAGGACTACCTTTTCAAGCCGCTTGGATTTCTCCTTGCCGTGCTGCATTGGTTTCATCCCCTGATCTGGCTCGGATACGTTTTGTTTTGCCGAGATCTGGAGCTGGCCTGCGACGAAAGGGTGATCCGCGCGTTCCGTCCGCAACAAAAGGCCGATTATTCCCAAGCGCTTCTGACTTGCAGTATCAAACGCCACACCGTCTCCGTTTGTCCCGTTGCATTCGGAGAGATCGCCATCAAAGAAAGGGTGAAATTCGTGCTGAATTACAAAAAGTCCGCCACGGGGTTATTGGTTCTGGCCTTGGCCGTTTGCGTGTGCTGTGCGGGGTGCTTTTTAACCGATCCTTACGATGCGGGTACAATCCCCCAAACCGAAGAGCAAGCAGGCAAAGAAACAACGACCGAAGAAACAACGACCGAAGAAGAAATCTCCGCCGAAGCCGAAACGGAAGAGGAATGGATCTTAAAGCCGGTCAAGGTTTCCTTTTCCGATTCCGACCGGCACCGCTTCTACAAGGCCGAAATCCAATCCTACACAGAAGAAAACGAAAGCGTTTTCGGATATACCGTCTATCACCGCGTATTCAAGCACTGCTTGGATTGTCGCGAGGTCGTTGAAGCAGACGAGGTTTATCCTTGTCAATGGAACAACCCCGACTGCCGCGGCGGTTGTCTGAACGGCCACAAAAATCCATCGTAACGAAGAAAAAATGCCGATCGGTGATCGGCATTTTTTTATGCATCGCGAGACTGCTTTAAATCATTGTAAAAGGCGCGGATGTTCTCATAAACAAGGCTCGGCTTTTCCTTGCTTTTTTCCAGATCCGAGAGCGTTCCCTCTCCCGAAAGGACGAACACGGAAGTGATCCCCGCACGCACGCCGCAGGCAATATCGGTGTAGAGCCGATCACCGATCAGCGCCGTTTGCTCGGGTAAAAAGCCCGCCTTTTCCATCGCAAGATACGCCATCGTCGGCTCGGGCTTTCCGATGAAGCGCGGGCGGCGGCCGGTGGCGTTGAAGAGCATTTGGCTGACCGAGCCGCAGTCGGGCACGTAGCCGTACCAAGTCGGGCAGACCAGATCGGGATTGGTGGCGATATAGTCCACGTTTTGCCCCAGAAGAATGCAAGCGTCCTCCAGCTTTTGGAAGGTCAGGGAAGTATCAAAGCCCATACAAAGGCAATCGATCCCCTCTTCGCGCCGATCGGTCACGGGAAGGCCCTCGCTTTGAAGCTGATCGCGAAAGGACTCCGTGCCGAGGGCGTAGATCCTTCGGTAGCCGCGCTCCTTCAAATACAAAACGGTGGCGTTGGTGGAAGTGAGAAAATCTTCCTCGGTGGAACGAATCCCGAGCCGTGCGAGTTTTTCGACGTATTTTTCGACGCTTTTCGAGGAATTGTTGGTCAAGAACAAATAGCGCCCGCCGATCGAGCGAACGTAGTCCAAAAACTCCGTAACGCCGTCAAAGAGCGTCTCGTCCAAATAGATCGTGCCGTCCATATCGAGTAAAAACAGCTTTAAGCGTTGCAAATCCTTCATTCTTTTCTCCTATATCAGCTCGGCCTCGGTCAGGCGATAACAAGGCGCCTGCGCGGTGTCCTCCACCTTTAACACGGGAAAGGTGGCGACGGTGTCGGCGCGGAAATAGTTTCGAATCTCGATTCTGTCCTGCCAAAGCTCCACCGAAAGCCCGTAGCCCTTTTCGATGCCAAAGAGCTTTTCCAATTCCTCTTGCAGATCCTTTTGTCCGTCAACGATAAAGAAAAGCGTTTTTCCGTCTTTTTCCACAAAATACTTTCGATTCATCCCGATTTGATGCCCCGATTCGGCGCACCCCTCCTTACGCTCTATCATAGCACGGCGCGAGAGGATTTGCAAGAACACGAAAAATGTTACACAAAAGTTACACAAAATGCGATCGCTTCGGTAGATTTTCATCCTATGTTATGCTATCATACAAAAGGAAATTCAATCAGGAGTGTGCCGTATGTATGACGTGATCGTTTTGGGCGCAAGCTTTGCCGGTGCGGGCATCGCAAGCCGACTGCAAACAAGCTGCCTCGTGGTGGAAGAAAGCCTGCGGGCGGGATACGAGTTTTTCGCCGCATTTGCCTTCGGGACGGGGTGGGAGAAGCTTCCGACACAGTCGGAGAGCCGCGCCCTGCGCGAGGCGATGCTTGAGAAGGGGGAGATCTCCCTCGCGGGCGATCGGCATCTGTATCCGTATTTTCGGGGCTGTGATATTCTGTTCGGAACAAGGCTCTTTCAGATCGAGCGGGAAAAGGACTCCTTTCTCTGCACGCTTCACAACGCCAAGGGCTTTTCGACGCTTCGCGCCAAAAGGATCGTCGACACCCGCGCGAGCGAGCGCAACAGCCGCGCAAAGTCCTACAACCTGCTCTTGGAAGGCGGCGAGGTGTTCTCTCTGCCCGTTCCCCTCACGTTCGATTTTGTCAAGGCCAGAGCGGCGGCCTTTGCCGAAAGAGAAAAGCGCGGAGAAGAAAAGACCGTCCTTCTTTCGGCCGAGGAATTTGACTATCACGTAAAACAGGATGCCTCGTGCGAGAAGGACGGGATTCTGTATTTTCCATCCAAGGCTTTTGAAAATCCCTTCTTGGCCTTTGACGCGGGACTTCTTCTCGGAGAGGAGCTGACGAAATGATCGAGTTGAGCGAATATCAAAACGGCTTGGTACGTCGCCGTCCCGTCGGCGAGGTGCATTTTGACCGCGAGGTGGACGTTCTCGTTTGCGGTCTCGGAACGGCAGGAGCTCTCGCCGCGCTGTTTTCGGCGCAAAACTCTCTTTCGGTGCTTGGCATCGAGGAATTGACCTGCGTGGGCGGAACGCACACGGCAGGCGGCGTACAGGGGCATTATTTCGGCAATGCCGGCGGCAGATACAAAGCGATCGACCGTGCCGTGCGCGAATGGGCCGAGGAGCATCACACGCTGATCGGGGAGAGCCGAAAAGTCGTTCTCGAGCAAGCGCTTTGCCGTGCGGGAGCTGAGATCTGCTATCAAAGCAGTGTCTGCGGCGTTTATCTGGACAAAACGCGCGTGATCGGCGCGAGAGTGCTGAAGGACAAAGAGGTGTTTTCCGTCAAAGCGCGCGTGGTGATGGACTGCACGGCCGAGGCGTACGTGGCCGCAATGGCAGGCTGTGAAATGCAGTGCGGGCGCGAATCGGACGGGCAAATGCAGCCTTACTCCATGGTGTCCATGGTATATAACGGAGAAAAATACCGCTACAACAACATCGACTTCGGGCGCGTGGATCAATACGATCCTGTCTCTCTTTCCGAAGCGATCCTCTTTTCCCGCTCCTACGAGATTCCCGAGCAGAGTCGCAAGGAAAAGCTCATTCGACCGATGCCGCTCATCGGCATCCGCGAGGGGCGGCGCATCGTGGCCGAAGAGGGGGTTTCGCTATCGGCGCTGTTTCGGGGTGAAACAACGAAAAGCCCGATGTATTACGCCTACGCCGATCTGGACAAGCACGGCTGGGACATCGCCTTTGACGGAGAAATTCTCGGAGATTGGGCGATCGGAGCAAATCTCGGCGCGTACAACGTGACGGTTCCCGTCCCCTACCGCGCCATTTTGCCCAAGGGCTACGAGGGGCTTCTCGTCCCCTGCCGCGCGCTGGGCGTTGATCGCGACATTTCAAGCTGTGTCAGAATGATTCCCGATATGAAAAAGCTCGCCGAGGGGGCGGCCGAATGGGCGACGATCGCCGTTCAAAACAAGCTTTCCCTTCGGGAAGTGCCTTACGAAGCTCTGCGAGCGCGTCTGACGGAAAGCGGCTGTCTGAAAGACGGGGACGATCGCCCCGTTCGCGTCGACGGCAAAAGAAATTGGGACGGAACTGCCCTCGTCCCGCGAGACGTTTTCTGGATCACGAATGCCGAGGCGCTGGAAGCGCCCCTTCGAAGCGAAGCGCCCGGGGAGGCGATCTGGTCGGCCAAAAGAATGGGCGAGACGGCACAGCCGAAGCTGCGAGCGCTTTTGGCAAGCGAAAACGAAAACCTTCGAAAAAATGCCGCGCTGGCGCTGGCCGCCACGGGCGATCGGGCGGCTCTGCCGCTCCTGCGGGACATGCTCGCCGAGCGCGACGGCACGATGCTCAAGGACTGCCGCAAGAACAACAATCTGCGCGGCTGTATGGCGATCTATTGGCTCGGAAGGCTCGCCGACCGCGACGCGACGGACGGGCTGATGGAACTGATCGGAGATCCCAAGGAGAGCGAGAGAGAAATCTACCAAAATCAGAATCTCAAGACCACTCGCTACAAGGTGGCGGATTTTAACGACGTCCTCTTTCAATTTACCTCTCAGGCGGTGATGGCGCTGATCCGCATCGGCAAGGTGCATCCGAAGGATCGGGCGCGCATTGCCGAGAGCTTTGAGAGAACCTTTTCCTCTCCCGATTACGGTCGGCACATCACGGCGCGCCCGCAAAACAGCAGCGAGGGAAATATGGTGCTTGCGCTGAAGCGCATCGCTCTTTCGGCCAAAAAGCGTTGGGAACAAGACCAATAGGCACAAAAAAACGAGGTGAAAGGAACAGGTTCCCTAAGGACAGTTATCTTTAATAAAAACGGAATTTGGCACACAAATTCCCTGCTTGTAACAGCATAAGACAAAAAACTACTCGAAGAAGAGAAAACAAAACTCTTTTTCGGGTAGTACTTTTTATATAGTGATATTCTGTGCTACGCAAAGAGTGATATGATTGCCGACGGCAATCGTGATATTAAAACCTACGGTTTTAGTGATATTTTATTCGCCTTTTAAAACTCGCAAAGCGAATAACACTCGGCGTAAGCCGAATATCACTGCGTAGCAATATCACTCGCCGCAAGGCGAATAAAACTGCCCAAGTGTCCTTAAGAACACTTGGGCAACACCTCGTTTTTTTCATTGCTTCATTCTTCCCAAGGGAAGCGGTACTGCACGAGACCCAATTCGTCGCGCACCTGAGTGATCTCCTTTTGCACAGAGGGATTGATCGGAACGCCGCTCTCGCGGGAAAGGCGAATCTCATATTCCTTTTCGCCTGCCGTGTAAATACGATCGGCGTCGGGCGCTTTTTTGGAAGCGCGCATACTGCGGGTGATCTCTCCCGCCTTCTTGCGGGCAAGTGCCTCTCCGAGGAAGTGATCGGTATCAATGGCGATAAACCAATGCCCCAGCCCGTAGGGACGGGGATTTCCGTTTTCGTCCTTGCCGTCGAGTGCCTTGCCGTAGGCACCGTCCTGCAGGATCGAGGAGAAAAACTCCACCGCAAGGGCAAAGCCGTAGCCCTTGTAGCCGCCGAGGGCTTCTCCGATACCGCCGAGGGTCGTCAGCGCCGCCGTGCCGCCGCGGATGCGTCGGAGCGCTTCGCCCGCATCCCCTTCCACGGCAGAGCCGTCGGAAGCGATGACGGTGCCGGGATGCACCTCTTCCCCGATTCTTTCGTAATACTCGATCTTGCCGTTTTGGGTGATCGAGGTGGCACAGTCGAAATTAAAGTCGAAGGCTTCGTCGGTGGGAACGCCGATGGTGAAGGGGTTCGTGCCGAACATTCCCTCTACGCCATTGGTAGGCGCAACCGAGGGGCGGGCGTTGGTACCCGTCATACCGATACAGCCTGCCTTGGTGGCCATCGAGGTATAATACCCCGCGATGCCGTAATGGCAGGAGTTGCGAACGACGACCATTCCCATTCCGTATTCCTTGGCCTTTTTGATGGCAAGGCTCATCGCGCGGTGTCCGATGACCTGCCCCATTCCGTGGTGTCCGTCGAGAACGGCGGTGGTGGGCGTTTCCTTCACGATCTCAATTTCGGTGACGGGCTGTTGAATGCCCGCACGGATGCGGTCGAGATACACGGGCTTGAAGCGATTCACCCCGTGCGATTCGATGCCGCGCTTATCCGACTCCAACAGCACGTCGGCGCAGATCTCGGCATCTTTGCGCGGGATGCCGTAGCCGACGAAGGCGTCGATCACGAAATCGGTAATGGTTTTCCAATCCACAATGCTCATTTTGGCCATGGCTATATTCTCCTTCAAAATCATTTTTGATGATGCTTTATACGTACCAAAGCTCCTGTTTTCCCGTGGAGACGGCAAAAGCGCCCGCACGGATCGCCCCCGTGACTTCCTCCTTGGTTTCGATCAGTCCGCCTGCGATCAGGGGGATGCTCTGCGAGGAAAAGCGGCGGATCATCTTTTCAATGACCCCCGGCATAATCTCCACCAGATCGGGACGGGTGCTTTCGAGCACCTCGGAGATGCCGCCGACCCCTTGGGAATCGTAGACAAAAAAGCGCTGAACGGTCAGCATTCCCGCCTCTTTTGCCATACGGATCAGCGCGGGGCGCGTACTGACGATGCCGTCAGCGCCGATCCATTTGATATACTCGATCCCGCCGCGATCCTTACCGACGCCCTCACTCAGATCAAGGTGCAGAAAAACGGCCTTCCCGCGCTGTTTTGCCTCGGCGATGCGATCGGGAATGCGGATCAAGGGACAGCCGAGCAAAAAGATGACGTCGGCGGGGGAAGAGAGCGCCTGCTCGAGCGCGGGCTCGTGCACGGCGGCAATGATCGGGTTGTTCTCCAGACTTTCATACAACTGTTTTTGAGTCACGAACGCACACCTCGCTTGCCAAAATCGTTTCCGAAAAAAGCAAAAGCAAAAGAACACGTTGCGCGCTCTTTTGCTTTCTCTCAATCTCTGAGATCATTATAAGAGCGGCGAGGCGTTTTGTCAAGTCATTTTAATACGAAAGCGAAATCGAAACGATCTGACAGTCCGTTCCGACGCGGATCGGCGGGCCCCAGGTGCCCACGCCCGAGGAAACGATGATCGGAGAGCCGCCCTCGGTGCGGCCGAAGCCGTAATCAATCGAATACATCGCTTGCGTCATCAGAGAGCCGGGGAAGATCTGCCCGCGGTGAGTGTGCCCCGAAAGCACGAGCAGGCTCGGATCGGCATACTCCTCGAGGCGTGCGGGGTTGTGATCGAGCACCGCAACGGCAAGAGAGGGGTCGGCATCGGAGAGGATCTCGGAGAGCGGGGCTCTCTCCTTTCCCGTGCCGGTGCCGATGGGCGAGGGGTCGACGCGGCCGACCAGAACGAGGCTTGTGTCAATGACGGTGTATTCGTCCTGCAAAAGACGAATGTGACATCTCTCGAGAAAGGCGAGCATTTCGTCAAGCTGTGCGCCCGCGTCGTGATTGCCGAGGCAAGCGTAAACGCCGTGGACGGAGCGAATGCCCCGAAGGATGCGCTCCGCTCTTTCGGGGTCAAGGATGGCAGCGTAATCGTTATCGAAAAAATCCCCCGCAATGCAGACCAGATCGGGCTGTTCGGCGTTGATTGTTTCCACGATGCTCTCAAGCCTTGCCTCCGATCCGACCGCGCCCAGATGCAGATCGCTGAGCATGACCACGCGCATCTGCTCACCCTTCCCCGTCCCAAGCGAAACGGAGTAGGAGACCGTTTTGATCCGACGGGCGTGAAGAAAGCCGCCGAGCACCGTCAGAAGCGCCAAGGAAAGCGCGACAAGACGCGTGACGAAAACCGTTTTCGGTAAGCAAGAGGCAAAAGGACGAGTGCAAAGAAGGGCAAGCTCCGAGAGCAAAAAGAACAGGAGAAGATAGACGAAAAGCCCCATCCAAGCCGTGCCGATCGCGGATATGACGCGCTGCGGGATGCCCGAAAACGGCCGCGCGACGGAAAGCAGCAGCATCACGGACAAAAGGATCAGCGCGAGCAGTACCCAGACAAAGCGAAGGCGCGGCAGGACGGCCGAAAGAAGCTGCGTGAGCCGCAGGGCAAGATAGTAATGCACCGCCGCCAAAACAAGCAGCAATACGATCAAGATCAGCACAAATTTCACTCCGTCTCACCTCACCTGTTCCGCACACCGAGCGAAACGCTTTTTTCGATATGGAAATTATATCACACAAACGGGGATTTTCCAATTCTTTTTCTTTATTTTTTTTACGCTCTTTTTGCCCGAGCCAATACCGAATCCGCTTTTGCCTTCCAAATGCCTGCAAAAAAGCAAAAAATCAAGACTTCTCCGTCTGCTTTTTGTCGCTTTTGCTCTTGACAAGCATCAGACTGTTTCGATAGAATAATTCTTGATAAGAATAATAAGAAAGAAATCGAAAAGGAAAAGAAACAAAGAGGTTCTTTATGGATTCCATTGTAGCGTTCTGGCAACAAATGACTGCCAATCCCCTGCTGTTCGTGGCGGTTTTTCTGACGCTCGGCGTGATTCTGGTCAACGGCTGGACCGACGCGCCCAACGCCATTGCCACCTGTGTCGTAACCCGCTGTATGTCTCCGAGACTTGCCATTCTGATGGCGGCCGTATTCAATTTTCTCGGCGTGTTTTTGATGACGAAGATCAGTAACGAGGTCGCCGTCACCATTACCAATATGGTCAACTTCGGCTCAGCCGACGGAAAGACCGTCATTATCGTTCTCTGTGCCGCGATGCTGGCCATCGTCCTTTGGGCGACGCTGGCTTGGCTCTTCGGCATTCCCACCAGCGAAAGCCACGCACTCATTGCCGGTCTGACCGGCGGCGCGATGGCGCTGTGCGGGCTTGATGCCATCGTTTGGTCACAATGGCTGAAGGTCGTTTGGGGCATCGTGATCTCCGTCACGCTCGGCTTCGGCTTTGCCTGGCTGATCTGCAAGCTGGTGACCGCTCTCTTCCGCAAGGCCAACCGCCCGAAAACCGAGCCGTTCTTCCGCGGGGCGCAGATCGTCGGCGCGGCCTCGATGGCCTTTATGCACGGCGCGCAGGACGGGCAGAAATTTATGGGAATCATCCTGCTGTGCGTGTTCACCTTAAGCGGCACGGGCGCGGCGGCATCCACCTTCGTCATCCCCACCTGGCTGATGATCCTCTGCTCGATCGTGATGGGTCTGGGCACGGCGATGGGCGGCAAGAAGATCATCAAATCCGTGGGAATGGATATGGTTAAGTTGGAGAAATATCAGGGCTTCTCGGCCGACATTGCCTCCTCCCTCTCGCTGGTGTTCTGCTCGGTGTTCGGTCTGCCCGTTTCCACCACGCACGTCAAGACCACCTCGATCATGGGTGTCGGTGCGGTCAAGCGGCTCAGCGCGATCAACTTCGGTGTGGTCAAGGAGATGGTGATGACCTGGATCCTCACCTTCCCCGGCTGCGGCCTGCTCTCTTTTTTGGTTACGAAACTGTTTTTGTATATTTTCAACTGAAAGAAAGGAACCATCATAATGGCAAAGGGCGATCAATTCTATTTTGAAAATTTTGCGGCGTGTGCCGCCTTGTCGAAGAAAGCGGCCTTGTATCTGGTCGAGTGTCTGGAGCATTACGATGCGCAGAAGTTAGAGGAAATGCTCAAAACGATGCACGAGATCGAGCACAGCGCCGATGAAAAAAAGCACGAAATGGCCGATGCGCTTGCCAAGGCCTTCGTCACCCCCATCGACCGCGAGGATCTGGATATGCTCAGCCAGAATCTGGACGAGCTGACGGACAAGATCGAGGAGATCCTGCAAAAGTTCTACATCTACAACATTACCTCGATCGAGGATGGCGTCATCGAGTTTGCCAAGAAGCTGGTTTGCTCCTGCGAGATCCTGTGCGATCTGATGGCGGAATTTGAAAACTTCAAGCGCTCGAAGAAGATCCGTGAGCTCATCATTGCCTTAAACGACGTGGAAGAGGAGTGCGACAGCCTCTATCTTGCCTCGATGCGCAAGCTCACCGTGGATCATAGCGACGCGATGCACGTTTTCTCCATGCACGCGGTTTACGATTGCCTCGAATCCTGCGCGGACGATTGCGAGCACGTGGGTGACTGCATCGAAACCGTCATTATGAAAAACACCTGATCCCATCCGAAAAAAGGAGAACGATTGATGGCTACACCGCACAACCAAGCAGAAAAAGGCGAGATCGCACGCACGGTTCTGATGCCGGGAGATCCGCTTCGCGCCAAATTTATTGCCGAAACGTATTTGGAGAACGTCAAAGTGTTCAACAGCGTCAGAAATATGCTCGGCTTCACGGGCCGCTACAAGGAAAAAGAGGTCTCCGTGATGGGCTCCGGTATGGGAATGCCGAGCATCGGCATTTATTCCTACGAGCTGTACACGAAATACGACGTGGAGAATATCATTCGCATCGGCAGTGCGGGCTCGTATTGCGACGAGCTGAAGGTGCTGGATCTGGTTTTGGCCGACAGCGCTTGGAGCGAGTCGAGCTTTGCCAAGGTGCAGGGGGGCGTTGAGGATGACGTGATGTATCCCGATCCTGAGCTCAACGAGCTGATTTGCAACACCGCCAAGAGTCTGGGCAAACAAATCACCCCGTGCCGCATCCATTCCTCGGACGTGTTTTACCGCGAGGCAGGCGTGGACGATTATCGGGCCATTTACCGAAAGCACGGCTGTCTTTGCGTGGAGATGGAGAGCTTCGCTCTGTTTCACAATGCGAGGGTATTGGAAAAGCGGGCGGCCTGTCTGCTGACCATTTCCGATTCTTTCACCAGCCACCTGGAGCTGAGCGCGAAGGAGCGCCAAACATCCTTTCACGATATGATGCAGGTCGCGCTGGAAAGTGCCATCCGCCGATAACGGCGCATATTGCTTCATAAAAACAAGTCAAAAGCGAGCCTTTCGGCTCGCTTTTTGTGTGCGATTCTTTCACACAAGCTCGAGGAAAGGACTTCGGCACGGCTCGGGCGCGGTGTCTCCCATTCAAAGAAAAAATCAAACTTATTTCAATACTTTGACGGAATGATTCCATTGAAGGAACGGAAAACAGGCCCTATAATGATATGGTAAGGAAATGAGGTGACGCTTTTGTATTATGCGCTGATCGTTCTGTCGGTCGTGATGTTCGGCGGCTGTTTTGCCTTAAACGACGCATACCGAAAAAGCTGTGGCAGCGGCATTCGAATCAGTCTGCAGTTTTCTTTGATCGGATCCTTGGCAGGCTTTGCCGTTTTAACGGTCGCAAACGGGTTCCGATTGGAGCTGACTGCGTTTTCTCTCGTGATGGCAATCCTCGCTTCCGTAAACGGATTTGCCTTCACGTTCTGTTCCTTTCAGGCGCTTGATCGGATCAATCTCTCCCTTTATTCTCTGTTTTCGATGCTGGGCGGAATGGTGCTTCCGTTTTTGCAAGGCATCCTCTTTTACGGCGAAAGGATGTCGCTTGCCAAGGCGATCTGCTTTCTGCTGATTACGGCGGCGCTGATCCTGACGGTCGAAAAGGGCGAGCGGAAAAAGGGAACGGTCTACTACGCGTGCATCTTCGTTTTGAACGGAATGTCGGGCGTGCTGTCAAAATATTTCGCAGAGGCCGATTTTCCGAAAACCGACGCGGCAAGCTACACCAATCTGATCTGTGTTTGCAGCGTGGTGATCGCGGGCGCTTTGCTGTTGACCGTTTTCCGAAACAAGCCAAAGGGCGAGCACTTTTCTTCGCTCGGTGCGGTGATCGGTGCGGCCGCGGGCATCACGAATCGGCTCGCCAACCTCATCCTCGTGATCGCGCTGGCGCACGTGGATGCTTCGGCTCAGTACCCGATGGTGACGGGCGGGGTGATCATCGTTTCCACCCTCATCAGCCTGTTCGGGCCAAATAAGCCGACGAAAAAAGAGCTCCTTTCCGTCGCACTCGCCTTTTTGGGCTTGGTTTTGCTGTTTGTCATTCCGATATAAAAGGCCAAAACGTCGGGGGCTTTCCCCTTCCCGCCGACACGTTTTTTTCGAGGGGACAATCACATCCAACGCCACGATGCCTTCGATAAGAAAACGAAACATGACTCATACGCATCGCAAAAGCGAGGTGAAATCCACCTCGCTTTTGTCATGCACTGCGATTTTAACAAAACGCAAACATTTCTCAAAAATTTCGCAAACAAGCGCGGGGTATCATACCGTCACAAGCTTGGAAAAAGGAGAGGATAACAACGTCAAAATGGACAAAAGCAAATGAAGCAATCGCAAAAGAAATGATTCGACCAAACAAAAACGAAGAAAGAGGTTACGCTATGAACAGAAACGATCAGGATTTTCTCATTCAAAAAATCCGCACCCAATACACCGAAAAAAAGCACAGCGATCTGGATGAGCTGAAGAAATTGGACGCGAAGGTGAAGCGACCCGCCAACGTATTCGCCTACGTCTTTGGCAGTATCGGCGCTATGATTATGGGCGCGGGAATGAGCCTTGTGATGACAGATATTGCCAAAACAGTCGGTATTTCAAATCCGATGCTTTGCGGCATTGTGATCGGAATTCTCGGTATGCTGATGGCCATCGCAAACTACCCCATCTATCAAAGACTTCTCGCCTCGCGCCGCAAAAAATTTGCCGATCAAATCATCGCCCTCAGCGACAAGATGATGAGAAAAGAATAAACCGAGATCAAAAAACACTCTGACGGAAATCAAGCAAGGCAGCGCCGACTTCGCGCTGCCTTTTTTATCAAAAAACGAAAACAGAAACAAAACTTTAACATTTGCGTGTTATACTGTATGCAGATTACGGCAATTTGCGGAGGGATGCCGATGTTTAAAATTTTGGTTGTTGAAGATGATAAGGAGCTGAATCGGACGGTCTGCTCCTTTTTGAATCAAAGCGGATACGAGGCGACGGGGTGTCTGAATGCCGCCGATGCTTACGATGCGCTTTACGAAAACACGTTCGACCTGATCGTATCGGACATTATGATGCCCGTCACGGACGGCTTTGAATTGGCAAGAAACGTGCGTGAGCTGAATGAGAACATCCCGATCCTCTTTATGACCGCGCGCGACGATCTTGCGTCCAAGCAAAGAGGCTTTCGCATCGGCGCGGACGATTATATGGTAAAGCCCATCGACCTTGACGAGCTGTTTTTGCGCATCGGCGCACTGCTTCGCCGCGCCAAGATCGCCTCTTCCCGCAAGCTTGAGATCGGAAGCTTCGTGATGGATGCCGACGAACACACCGCCTATCTCGGGGATGAGGAAATTATGCTTACCAACCGCGAGTTCAGCATTCTCTATAAGCTTCTCAGCTACCCGAAAAAGACCTTTACCAGAACCCAGCTGATGGATGAATTTTGGGATGCGGATACCGAAACGGCGCCCCGTGCCGTTGACGTATATATGACCAAGCTCCGCTCCAAGCTCTCCGACTGCAAGGATTGTGAGATCTAGACCGTTCACGGCCTCGGCTATAACGCGGTGATCCAATGAAGAAGCTGACGTTCAAACGCGTATTGGGATCGGTCAGTAGCGTACTGCTGATTATTCTGACCTCGGGCTTTATCG
>JAZRZQ010000070.1:0-16086 GCA_045601445.1 Eubacteriales bacterium
CCCCCAAGGGATCAGCAGATGTTCCAGGGTATTGAGCCCTGAACGTACGTATGCGCCGACCGCATCGGGGACAGCGATTCTGCACATTTTGCGAAAAAAGCCTTCGATCGGCAAAAGCGATCTGTCTTCCTTTACCGTGTCGTAAACGTATAGAATCAATGCCAGCGAAAAAGAAATTACCTCGCTGAAGGTTATGCCAAGAGAGATCATTGCGATCGAAAGATCTGTGCTTTTTCCGCCGACTTTTTCGATCAAATTTGTTGTGATGACGATGCGAGAGATCTGTTCAATGAGCTGAATGACCGAATAACGACTCATTTTTCGTATCGCTGTCATATAGCCGTTCAGAGCGCTGGAAACAGCAACAAACGGAAGCGACAGGGATAGCAGCTTGAGGGATAGAGAAGCCTTGTCAAAGGCGATCCAAAGCCTTGCGATTGGTTCCGAGAGAAGGTAGAGCAGTCCACCCGCGAAAATTCCCAGCGATAACGCGCACACCATGATCCGCAACATGGAGCTTCTCATTTTTTTTGGCTCTTCAATGCAAATCCTTGTAGCCGCCAAATTCATTCCGCCGTATGAGAGAGTTTTTGCCAGCGCATATACTGTCAGAATCAGTTGAAAGATGCCGATTCCGATGCTTCCGATGACACCGGTTAAATATACGTTAAACCATACGCCGACGGTTCTCATCAAAAAGCTGGTAGCCGTCAGCGCGATTGCTGTATAAAAGATTTTTTTGACGCTTTTCATAGTACTCCAAAATCAATAGAATTATTTAAGTCTATGAATCGCGTTTTCAATATATTCAAGCAGGCAGGAGCAAGATATGTATCAAAAAGAACTGGAATTTTTAAAGGATACGTTTCGGGAGGCTTTTCGCCTTCACGCCGAAAAAAGTGTCGTATCATCCGCAAAAGGGAGCTTTGATCTTGTGACTAATATCGACAAGGCGATCGAAAGCTTCGTTGTGGATGAGATCCGTAAGTCCTATCCGACCGATCGGATTCATGCCGAGGAATTTTCAAGCGACGTTTCCATCTGCGATCGCACTTGGATCTTGGATCCGATTGACGGGACTTATAATTTCTCCGGAGGGCTACCGATCTATGCTCTCCAAGGAGCCTTGTTTGATCGCGGCGAGGTTCAGATCAGTGTGATCTATTTTCCGATGCTGTCCGAGATCTACTATGCTCACAGAGGAAGGGGAGCATTCTGCAACGATCATCGTCTGTCTGTCAGCGAGCGGCCGGCCGAGCGCGCTTTGGTATCCTTTGGAGATTTTCCTCATCATAGACCGTTTGACCGATACAATCAGAGTCTTGTCTTTGAGAGGGCAAAGGAAAAGGTCGCCCGCTTGAGGATGTTTGGCGCTGCATCTATGGATTTTGCCGCTCTGGCATCCGGAAAGACCGAGGGCGTCGTTCTGTTTACGAAAAAGCAGTATGACCTTGCACCGGGGCTTCTTCTTGCCGAGGAAGCAGGTGCACATCTGTTTGCGCCGAGCGGAGAAAAGTATTCGATGGCCTCTTGCGGTGTTATCGCGGTAAACGATCCTTGTTTGTTTGATACTTTAACGAAAGGAATTGGTTTTCAATATGATTCAGGTATCTAATTTAAGCTTTCAATTCGGAGGTCAGCTTCTCTTTAAAAACGTTGATCTGAAATTCACACCCGGAAACTGCTACGGCATTATCGGTGCAAACGGCGCGGGAAAATCTACCTTTCTCAAGCTTCTTTGCGGAGAGCTTGAGCCTACGGGTGGACAGATCGTCATCCCGAGTGAAATCAGAATGAGCGTATTAAAGCAAAACCATTTTGCCTTTGATGAGTACAGCGTTCTGGACACCGTCATTATGGGTAACGCTGAACTTTACCGCATTATGAAGGAGAAGGATGCCATTTACGCAAAGGAAGATTTTACGGATGAGGATGGGATTCTTGCCTCTGAATTAGAGTATAAATTTGCCGAAATGAACGGTTGGGAGGCGGAATCCGACGCTTCACGCCTGGTTCAGGGGCTCGGCTTTGATGAATCGATCCTGACGATGACGATGAAGGATCTCAAGGAATCCGAGAAGGTTAAGATTCTTTTGGCGCAGGCTTTATTCGGAAACCCCGAAATTATTCTTCTTGATGAGCCGACCAACGGTCTTGATCTTGCGGCAACGGACTGGCTTGAGGATTTTCTTGCAGATTATTTCGGAACGGTTCTTGTGGTTTCGCACGATCGGCACTTTCTCAACAACGTCTGCACCGGAATCGTTGACATTGATTACAGCGAAATTAAAATGTACGTCGGAAACTATGAGTTTTGGTACGAGTCAAGTCAGCTGATTCAAAGAATGATCAAGCAGCAGAACAAGAAAAACGAAGAAAAGATTCGTGAGCTGCAAGCCTTCATCTCTCGCTTTTCTGCGAATAAATCCAAGTCGAGACAAGCGACAAGCAGAAGAAAGCTGCTCGATCAGCTTACCATTGAGGAGCTTCCCGCATCCAGCAGACGCTATCCCTTTATCGGATTTGATATGGACCGTGAAGCGGGAAAGGACATCTTGAGCGTCGAGGGGCTTTCCAAAACCGTTGCGGGCGTAAAAGTGCTTGATGAGATCAGCTTTACCGCTCGAAAGGGAGATAAAATTGCTCTGGTCGGTGATGAAATTGCCATTACCACGCTCTTTTCAATCTTAAATGAAGAGCTTGAGCCTGATGCAGGAAGCTTTAAATGGGGCATTAGCACGAGCCGCTCCTATTTCCCGCACGATAACAGCTCGTATTTTGATTCACATCAAGAAAGCATTCTGGATTGGATGCGCGTCTGGTCCAAGGATCAGACGGAAACGTATTTGCGCGGTTTTCTTGGACGTATGCTCTTCTCCGGAGACAGTGTATTCAAGCCCGTAAACGTTCTGTCCGGCGGTGAGAAGGTGCGCTGTATGTTTTCTAGAATGATGCTCTTTGGATCAAACGTTCTTCTTCTCGATCAGCCCACCGATCATCTTGATCTGGAGTCGATTACGGCGGTCAATAAAGGGCTCGACAGCTTTAAGGGCAACGTCTTCTTTTCAACCCACGATTTTGAGATGATTAACACCGTTGCCAATCGCATTTTTGAAATTCGTGACGGCAAGCTTGTTGATTTTGTTGGCACGTATCAGGAGTTTTTGGATCGCATATAAAAATAACCCGAAAAAGCAGAAGCTTTTTCGGGTTATTTTTTGTCAATCAGCAAATTTGCTTGTGTTTCATTGTAAACTAAGATTCCGTGATCGGAAAGAAGTCTTGCCGTAATCCCCATTCCGTCAATCAAACGTCCCGAAAAGGAACCGTCGTAGATGAGTTGATTCCCGCAGGATGGGCTCTTGGCTTTTAACAGCGCGGCGGTAATTCCATATTTCTTTGTTAATACAAGTGCTTTGTTTGCGCCTAAACGATACTCCTTCGTCCGATCCTCTCCGCTCATCGAAACGACCCTGTTTTGCAAAATTTCACAGGGCGTTCGCGGTGTGGGAAGACCGCCCTCAACTTCCGGACAGATCGGAATCAAACGGTATTTTTCTTCCAAAAGCTTTGCGATCGGATGTGGCTTGGACTTGCCGTCGTACCGGCAAGGCACGCCCATCAAGCAGGCGCTGATTAACAAATACGGCTTCATAACAGCTTGACCGAATCCAGGACGGCGTCAATGAGTTGATCTGCTTGATATGTAAGCTTTAAGGAGAAGAACGGTTGGTCTTCATCTTCAATCAGCTTCAGGAAGATTCGGTCACCCTCCCAGATCGGCAGGGAATAGAGCTTCTCCTTCGGGAGCCATTCCAAAACGCCTTCGTCACATTCAATCATATCTCCATGATATTTTTTTGCCGTGAACAGGTGCATCCATTCCGTTTCATAGCGATCGGACACGAAGGTGACGATTCCGCGATATTTTGCATCCAAAAGCGTCAGTCCGGTTTCCTCATAAAACTCGCGTTGAACGCAATCCTCGGGTGATTCCTTGTCAATGAATTTCCCGCCGATGCCGATCCATTTATCCCGATTGATATCATTTTCTTTTTTGATTCGATGCAGCATCAGGTAGCATCCGTTTTCTTCTAAATAGCAAAGCGTTGTATTAATCATGATTTTCCGTTTCTTTATCTCGAAAATTGATCGCGTTGATATATACACCGATCAGAAGAATGACGTTGATTAAAAAAAGCCAGGTTAATAGGATAATGATCGTTCCAAGCGAACCGTAAAGACTGGAATAATCTGCGAAACGATCGACGTAGTATGAAAAGCCCCAAGAAGTAACGAGCCAAGCGGTGAGCGCAAACAGCGTTCCGGGCAGTACGTCTCGTTTCTTTTGGCGAACGCCCGGTAAAATATAATAAAGTCCAAACAGGACAAAAAAGAGATAGGCTGTCAGAACAGCATAGCGCAAAAACTGAATCGAAGGCAGAACGTCGCTTAAAAGGGGAAAGACGGTCAAGAGCCAATGAATAATGTGGTTTCCCGCAACAGCAAGAATGAGTGTCGCGTAAAACGAGCTGAGCATCAAAAAAACAAACACCGTTGACATTGACCATTCACGCCAAAATTTGCCGTAAACCGTGCTTTTGTATGCAATTCTGAATTTTCTTTTGAGGGTTTGAACAGCCTTCCCAAGGGAATAAAATGTTAAAAGCAGCCCGATGATGATGAGAGATGCCGTGTTTCCGACCGAAATCTCTTCCAGATAGTGGCTTAAAAGAGAAACAATCTGGCTCGGGATAATATTCGAAAGGAAGGAAAGGTCGGTGTTTTCCAGATGCATCGTTGAAAATGCGGCGCTGACGAGAATCGTTAAGGGAAAAACGGAAAACAAGAAGTAGTAGGAAAGGGTGGCTGCGCTTTCAAATATATGATCGGAGAATAAAAACTGAAATAAACGAGAAAGTGTTCCTCCGTTTTTCTTTTCCGTGGAAATAATGTGCATAAGCCCTCCGATTCGGATAAACCTCAGATTTTGAATCGATTGATAATTTTGGATCGAAATCGAAGATATGCCCGTTTCATCGGGAGAAGGGTGACGTAGAGCCTTTGAAAGAAGGAGTCGGGCTTGATTGCCTTGCCGTCACGCTCAATGCGGGTCAATTTGGCAAGGATAGCGTTTGGATTTGTAATGGATTCGATCCCATATTGATTGTCTCCACAAAAGAGAATTTGATTCTCTGAAACCCGAATCGCTCGGTGAAGGATAAAATCACCGTTATCTCTTTGATAAAACAAAATATCGTTCTTCTTAATGGGAGCGTCAATCGGCGAAAGCGTAACGCGATCCATCCCGCCGCGGATGGTTGGCCTCATACTGTTGCCAAAGGCGGTAAAGGTGAAGCTACCACCACGAGATATGGTTTCGGAGATGATTGGCTGCAGATCGCGAAAGCAAACTTTTACTTTATTCATCCAAAATTCCCGCAGCACGAAGCTTTTCAAGGAAAGCGGCAAGGTCGCGCTCGGCTACTTCGCGGCTAACCTGATATTCTTCCAGAAACGCATCCATCATCCGATCAAAGGTCGTTTCGGCGGAAAGAAGCTCCCAAAGAAACACCGCTGTTTCGTTCAGGGTAATCATTCCGTCGAAATCAACGCTCCCGACGGGAATGACAATGTGGTGATCTGCGACTTGTTTTAACAGAAAGCCTTCTTTGATCTTCATTTGATTTCTCCTTTCGACATAACCTCATACGATAATATTGCCGCGTTCGGCTGCATATTACAGGAGAGGGAATAGATGGGGACTTTTTTTACAAATTCATCAATCCGCTCCAAAAGCAGCTCGGCAAGGAGTTTATTTCTCGGGCGAATCGTCTGGCTTAGAATGGAGGAAACCGCTTCGATGTCAGACATACGCCTGATATCGTTTGTTTCGGAGCGAGAAAGAAACGCGATCCCTTGAATCGGAACGGAAACGTTACGGTTGAGTCTGGTCTTGCCACTCCAAGGAGTTCCGTAAGCATAAAAAGTGCCGTTTAGGTTTCGGATTGCAGGCTTATCGTCGTTGATGATGTATGCCCTGTTGCGAAAATTCTGAAGATATAGACTTGTATGGGTCGATTTTCCCGTTCCGCTCGGAGCGGAAAAGAGATACGCCTTATGATCGACACAGACGGCAGAGGCGTGGAGAAGAAAGCCTTGATGCTCGAGGAGTTTTTGATAGAAAATCGCTCCGGTTTCCATATATTCCATCAGAGACTCGTCGTTTGTATGATAGTGCTCGGCGTACCACGCCTTTGCCCTCTCGGTCAGCGCGATGTGGCAAACCGGTTCTTCCTCGCCGTGCCAAAGGTATGTCTCGGATTGAGGCAGAAGCGGGCTGTGCATCGGTGACATGGTCACCGTCAGATCGGCTATTTTGTACTTGTTCATCACTGAAACCAATTAAACCTCCTGAATTTTAGCCAAGAAAGTATCATCGCAAAAACAAGAGAAAGGAAAAGCGAGACGGCACAAGCAATGACGACACGCCGGATCATTACGACGTTTTCGCTCTCCGTCATTTTTTGGTCGTTGGAGGAATTGATCGAAAACAGATATGCCTCGCCCCTCGTTTTGATCTCATTGATTAAGGTTTCAACCTCAGGAAGGGTCGCGTCGGTTCTCATCAAAAGTAGCTCGGCGTTTTCAACGGATTTTTTTAGGTCTTCCCATTTCAACTCGTATCCGGCCACCTTTTCGATGCCGGTATATTTTTTGCAAAGTGACTTCAATTCATCATATTTTTGTGCAGGAATGAGTCGATCGTACGTTGCCTTTAGAGGCTCGGTCATTTCCGAAAGATAAAAGGAGATTGAGTTGCGGTAGGTTTCAGGGTCACCGTTCAGCGAATAAAAATGGTGCGGGCGGTTGATCGATTCTTGTATGGAAGCGAGAACGTCGCAGTAGCTTTGCCAGCTCTTAGCGGAATAATCGGTTGGAGTCAGCGTTTGTGCCTTGGCCGTGAGTTGCATTAACTCGGTATAATCAACGATTTCAAAGGTGATTGTCTGATAGGAGACGAGCAGATCCTTGACGCAGTTATCAAGTCTCCATTGAGCGGGAAAGGTCCAAGTAACCAGATTTTCACCTTCGAGGAGAATCTTGTTGTAGGTCTCCCAGGTCGAGGCATTCTTCATCACCTCTTCCGAAGTACAGAGCCTGACGAAGCCGACGAAGGAATCAAAGAGGGGGCGGGAAATGTTTTCCTGGGGGAGATTGAATTCTAACTTTGAAAAAGCGCGGATAAAATTCTGATAAAGCGGCAAGCATTGCGAATCAATGGATTGCTGATATCTTTCATCCGTTGTGGCGTCAGATCTTCCGAAGAGTGTGGGAGAGGCCAATTCAGCCTTGATATTCTCCATCGCTTCGCTTAAATCAGCAAAGCTGCCATCCGTGAAAATGTTCGAATCAATGGCGTTGTAGGTGGACTCAAGGAGCTCGATTTTAGAAAAATCAAATTCGGTACGGATCAGCGAGGAATAAGCGGCGAGCACCTTTTGGTTGATTTGATCCATCTGCATCGGAGTTGGTTCGGGCAGCTCAATTACGCCCTTCAACTCGTTCATTGCCGCTTCATATTCGGGATATCGGATCGAATCCTTATAATACGGCGTGACGTAGGTGGTCAGGTTTTGATAGATGCTCTTTAAACGCTTCATCTGATCGTCCGTGGCATTTGCAGGCTGGACGAGCAAAAGAAGGGAAAGGACAACGATTAAAACGGATACGCATTTTTTCATGGTAACTTCCTCGTTTTTGCTATTTTGTCAGAAATCAGTTTGAAATCAAGAATGGATAGTGTTTCCCCGCGAACGGTCGGGGAAATGCCGCATTGTGCTATTAGGTCTGTCAGTTCATCCTTAGAAATAAAGTCGGAAAAGGATGATGAGAGGGAATTTATCAGAGTTTTTCTTCTGGCAGAAAAAGCGGCACGGATTACCTTGAAGAACATCTCCTCATTGAGGGGCCTGATTGGCTTTTCGGTGTAGGGAATGATTTGAAGAACGGCTGAATCCACTTTTGGCTTCGGAATAAAATTGCCGGGGGAAACAGTAAACAGGCGCTTTGTTTTGGCATAGTAGGAAACGGATGCGGTGATGGCACCGTAATCCTTGGTGTCCGGTGCCGCTGACAGCCTGGCGGCAGCCTCCTTTTGAATCAAAACCGTGATAGAGGAGAGCGCAATTTTGCTTTCCAATGCGCGCATAATCAGCTCGGTTGTGATGTAGTAGGGAAGATTGGAGCAAAGTGCAACCTCGTAATCAGGATAGCGATCCGTCAGGCAGGAGTAATGAAAGGAAAGCGCGTCGCATTTTTCGACCGTAACGTTTTCAATTCCGGCAAGGCTTTCTTGCAAAACCGGAATGAGGTGAGGGTCTATTTCAAGAGAAAGGACCTCATCAAATCGAGAAGCAAGCTGAATCGTAAGTGAACCGGCACCGGGACCGATCTCAACGGCGAGTGTTTTTCTTTTGCCGGACATGGTCTGGAAGCCGGCTTCGGCAATACGAGCGGCGGTGGCTTCATTCATGAGAAAATTTTGACCGAGGTTTTTTTTGAAGAAAAAGCCGTGACGCTCCAAAAGCTCTGTCATTTCTCTTGCGGAATATAAATTCATAGGGTTTTCCTTTGCATAGTATTGTTAAATGCGGATCACAATAAAGAAAAAATAGGAGGTAATTATGGAATTGATTGGAAGTAGAACGGAGCAAAATCTCCGCAGCGCGATCAGCGGTGAGGCGCAGGCGGCCGTTTTGTACGAGTTTTTTGGGCGAAAGGCGAAAAAAGAGGGTTATGTGAACCTGTCTGAGATTTTTGCTGAGACAGCAAGAAATGAAAAGGCACATGCGAAAATCTATTTAGATCTTCTCAAGTGCATTATGACCACCGATCAGAATCTCTTGCATTCTGTCGAAACGGAGCATCACGAAAGCAGTATTATGTATCCGGAATTTGCAAAAATCGCCCGCGAGGAGGGCTTTGAGGACATCGCAAAAACGTTTGAAATGGTCGGTCAGATCGAATCGGAGCACGAAGCGAGATTCCGATATCATGCAGGCACGCTTCAAAACAACTCAGCCTTTGAAAAGGGGATCGAAACGGTTTGGATCTGCAACCATTGCGGACATCGACACAAGGGAAGCGGAGCGCCCGAAATCTGTCCGGTTTGTAAGCATCCTCAAGGGTATTTTTGTCCGATCAACGAAGATCAATAATCATTCACGATATTATATCACGAAAAATGATAAAAAACAATATGCTTGCAAAAGAAAACAGGGGTAACCCCCTGTTTTTTTACAGTATGATGCAAATCAGCCCGCCACTGCCCTCGTTGATAATTTTCTGAAGAGTCTCGCCGAGCTTTGCTCTGGCGTCCTGCGGCATATGATTTAGTTTTGTGTTGAGGCTCTCGTTGACAAGCTCATAGAGAGATTTTCCGAACATATTGGAATGCCAGATCTGCGTCGGATCTTCCTCAAATTCTTTTAGTAAAAATTTAACGATGTCCTCGGATTGACGCTCACTGCCGACAATGGGTGATATTTCGGCTTCAATGTTTGCGCGTATCAGATGAATTGAGGGGGCACTTGCCTTTAGCTTAACGCCGTAACCGCCCGATTGCTTAACGATTTCGGGTTCCTCTAACATCAAATCTTCAATATCCGGTGTGACGATTCCGTAGCCTGTTTCTTCTGCTTGTTCAAGAGCATAAGCGATTTTTTGATATTTTGTCTTCTTTCCCGCAAGCTCTGAAAATTGACGGATCAATTCTTCGTCGCTCGTGATTTCTACACCGGCAGATTCCGAGACGATTTGATAAAACAGCTCGCGCTTGCATACGGTTCTCCATTGAAATTTTCCGCTTCCAAGATCGGAATGAATGCTTCGAATCTCATCGAACGATGCGTTTGCGGATGCTTTTTCAATCGCGCGTTTCATTTCGCTTACCCTTCGGATGGGAAGCAGCGCTGTGTCCAGATCTTCTCTGACGGAAAGGCTGATTGGGTGATTGGCCTCAAGCTTTGTAAGCCACGATGGCATGGAAATAAAAATTTCCTGTAGAGGAAATTCCTCGGCAAGCTTTGAAAGTATGATACAAATGTCGCTCTCCTTGAGAGTAAAGCAGTTCGCAGGAAGAACCGGAACACCGTATTTATCCTGCAAATGCTCTGCCAATACGAGGGTTTCATCCTTTGTCGGATTTTGAGAATTGAGAATAACGACGAACGGCTTTCCCGTTTGACGCATTTCACGCAGAATTGCCTCTTCGGCAGGAACATAGTGCTCCCGGCCGATTTCTCCGAAGCTTCCGTCTGTTGTTACCACGATTGCAACGGTTGAATGCTCGGACATCACCCTTTGTGTTCCGAGGACCGCGGCCTTCGAAAAGGGGAGGGGGTCTTTTGACCAAGGAGTATTCACCATCCGCGCTTCGCCTTCGTCGTCAACGCCGAGCGCACCTTCGATCGGGAAGCCGACGCAATCAATCAGCTTAACACGAAAGCCGATCTCGTCTGTCATTTCAATGCGAACGGCTTGATCGGGAACGAATTTCGGTTCGGTGGTCATAATGGTTTTGCCGGATCCGCTTTGCGGCATCTCGTCAAGTGCGCGCGATTTCTCTGTATCATCTTTCATGTTCGGAAGAACAATCTCTTCCATAAACCGCTTAATAAATGTGGATTTTCCGCTTCTCACCGGGCCGACAACGCCAATATAGATATCACCGCCCGTTCTTGTTGCAATGTCTTGATAAATGTCTGAACGTGTTCCCATTCCATTTCTCCTTGTGCCTAACTTATTGGTAAATGTTATGCACGAAAAAGGACTTTAGAACAAAAAAATCTTTACAAATGTTCACTTTTCCATTACAATGGTTTCGGAGGATTATTGTGGAGAATTCACGTTACATTCGGTGTATTTATCACTATCGGACGGATCTTGGCGACGGCACGAGAACAGGTGTTGTTTTTAATCAATGCAGCGGTCATTGTGAATACTTTTGCGCACCGTTTCCGGCCCAAGAAGAGCATCCGTTTTTGGATGACGTCAAGAGTCGCTTCTATTACACCGCAGAAGAGCTTGCCAATTATTTGCGCGAAGAGCAGCTTCTGTGCTACACGAAAAAGCTTGGAATTACTTTTCTCGGGAAAGAACCTCTCAACGATCCGTATTTCTGCTATGAGCTTGCCAAGCGAATTTGCTCGTTTGGTATGAATTTGAACATCTGGACCTGCGGTCATTGCGATTTTTCATCGATCAGACTTCTTTCCGAATTTTGCGATATGTTTGTCTTTCAATTTGTATCTCCGCTTTCCGCCTATCATCATCCTTTTAAAACGTATCGGTTTCAAAATGTGCTTGAGAATCTATATCGACTTGATACGTCCGGGTATCCTTATCGGGTTCGCATTCCGGTGCGTGAAGGGGTAAACAGCACGTCGCCCGGAGCGCTCTCCTTGTATTTGTCATCGCTTAAAAATATGAAAAGCCTTATTCTTGACTTTTCACTCAGCTGTCTGTCACACGACGAGATCAAATCCTACCGTCAACATTTTCTTTCAAAAGGCTTTATTTTGTATTGATTTGGAGGTTACTATGTCACTGAATCCATCCGCCCTGTTTTCTTTGTCCTACGGCCTTTATGCGCTAACGACCTTCGACGGCAAGAAGGACAACGCATGCATCGTGAATACCGTCATTCAGCATACGTCAGATCCGACTCTTGTTTCCGTCACGGTAAACAAAACCAATTATACTCACGATATTATGCTTGAAACAGGTAAGGTTAACGTTAATTGCCTTTCGGTAGAGGCGCCGTTTTCGGTGTTCGAGTCGTTTGGCTTTTCCAGCGGTCGAGAGGTTGATAAGATGAATTCCGTATCCTTTACGAGAACCGAAAACGGTCTTGCGCTTCTTTCGGATTACGTGAATGCATATCTCTCTCTTTCCGTTAAGAATTATACCGATCTTGGCTCACACGGCCTCTTCGTTTGCGAGGTGACCGAATCTGACGTGATTTCCGACTTGGAATCGATGACCTATGCTTATTATCACAAAAACGTCAAACCAAAGGCAAAGCCGGCGGAGAAGAAGGGCTTTGTTTGTAAAATCTGTGGCTACGTTCATCAGTCCGACACCTTACCTGACGACTTCATTTGTCCTTGGTGCAAGCATCCGGCATCGGATTTTGAGCCGATCCGATAAAAGAAAAATGCTGCAATGAACTTGCAGCATTTTGCGTTACTTATGATTGAAGCAGTTGCAGAAGCATCGGCAAAATAAACAGGAGTGCCAAAAAGATGGCAACTGCGCGAAAAAACCATTTTTTCATCATACGTCCTCCTACCTTCCTTACCTTTCATTTTATCAAATCGTCAATTGAAAGTCAAGAAAATTCCGTATATTCCATTCTCGCTCGGGGGTGATTTTTTGAATCGAATTGAAATTGCTGCGGTGAAGGTCAATCAAAAGATCAATCAGCTCTTTCCTTCTTCTCAATACCGTTTTCGTTGTGCGGCAATCATTACGGCGGCAGGGAGCGGCACGCGACTTGGTGCTGTGTCAAAGCCTATGTTTCCTCTTTGTCATCACACTTGTCTGTCATATTCCCTCAAGGCTTTTGATGCATGTGAGCAGATCTGTGAGATTATCGTCACCGTTCGTGAGCAGGATCGTGATTCGATTGAAGAAGAGTGCAAGACATATATAAAAAATAAATCTTGGAAAACGGTGCTTGGAGGCGAAGATCGAGCCGCTTCCGTTGAGAGAGGTTTTCTGGCAATCCAATCCGAGCCGGATTTTGTTGCCATTCACGATGCGGCGCGCCCTCTCATCCTTCCTAATGATATTGATCGCATCCTTTCGGATGCTAAGCGATATGGAGCCGCCTGTGCTGCTTGTAAGATGACCGATACGGTGAAAAGAGCAAATAAGAATCTTGCAATCGTTGAAACCGTCCCGAGAGACGATCTTTTTACCGTTCAAACTCCTCAAATCTTTAAGACGGATTTGTATCGTGTTGCGCTTGCCAACGCGAAGCAAAAGTCAATCCAAGTTACCGACGATTGCGCTCTTGCGGAAGCGTCAGGATTTTCCGTGCATTTGACACTGATTGATACCCCGAACTTCAAATTGACCACCAAGCCCGATGTTTATTTAATCGAACAGATCATAGGAGGCAGATCCAATGCTTAGTTTTAGAATCGGTAACGGATATGATGTGCATCGTTTTGCCCCGAATCGAAAACTATATTTGGGATGTGTTGAGATTCCTTATCACCTCGGGTTGCTCGGACACTCTGATGCTGACGTACTTTGCCACGCAATTGCCGATGCGATGCTCGGCGCATGCGGTCTTGGCGACATTGGCCGTCATTTTCCCGATACCGAGCAGTCCACAAAAGGTATGAGCGGCGAGACGATCCTGACCTTGACCAAAAAAATCTGTCTGGAGCACGGCTTTTCCGTTCACAATGTCGACTCGATTATCGTTGCACAAAAGCCAAAGCTTGCGAGCTTTCTGGATTTGATGAAAGATCGAATTGCTTTGGCGCTTGACGTTGACGTCTCCTGTGTTAACGTAAAAGCTACGACCGAAGAAAAGCTTGGTTTTACGGGACGTGAGGAGGGCATCTCCTCCCACGCTGTTTGTTTGATGAAACCCGTAGAACCGATAGATAATTGAAAAGCAGGAAGCCGATTTCGGCTTCCTGCTTTTTTACTAAATATTCATAATGGTTTTCAAAGATTTTTCAACGTTTTCAAGCGTTGATTGAAAACTTTTGAGCTTTTCGCGCTCAGCCGTAACGACCTTTTCGGGGGCCTTCTTGACGAACTGCTCGTTGGAAAGCTTTGCTTCAATGCGTGCGATTTCGGTCAATGTTTTCTTCTTTTCATTGGTAAGTCTTTCCTTTTCCTTTTCGAGATCAAGCAGCTCGAAGAGAGGAATGAAGATGTTGGCCGCGTCCGTCACGATGGAAACACATTGCTCGGGATCGTAGGTCTGATCGAAGCGAATATCACTTGCACCTGCCAAGCGAAGCAAGAACGCGCGACTTGCTTCAAAATCAGACTGAAAAGAGGTTTGCAAATACACGGGCACCTTTCTGGACGGAGCAACGTTCATCTCGCTTCTGCGGTTTCGAATGGCGGTGATGACGTCCAAGATGCGTTTGAGAGAATCTTCCTCGTTCGCAAAGCAGAGAGCTTCGTTCCACTCGGGCCACTTCGAGATCATAATACTGTCGCCGACGTGCGGGAACTTCTGCCAGATCTCTTCCGTGATAAAGGGCATAAAGGGATGCAGGAGTTGAAGGGTAGAGGAGAACACGAAAGCAAGTGTGTTCTGTGCGGCAGCTCGATTGGAGCATTCGGGATCCAGCAGTCTCGGCTTGACAAGCTCGATGTACCAATCGCAGAACAGATCCCAGATGAAGTCGTAGAGCTTTGCAAGTGCAATTCCAAGCTCGAATTTCTCAATGTTCTCGCTGACCTCTTTGGCAAGCGTATTGAATTTAGACAGAATCCACTTATCCTCAATGGCAAGACCTTCGACTGATTCGGGGGAGGAGATGCTCGTGATGTCAAGATTCATCAGAATAAATCTTGCAGCATTCCAAATCTTATTGGCAAAGTTTCTGGCAGATTCAATTTTTTCATCCGAAAAACGCATATCGTTTCCGGGGGAATTGTTGGTGGCAAGAGCAAAGCGCAGTGCGTCAGCGCCGTATTGATCGATGATTTCCAAGGGATCAATACCGTTTCCGAGAGACTTGGACATTTTTCTGCCCTGTGCGTCACGTACAAGTCCGTGGATCAGCACGTCGCCGAAGGGCTTCTGTCCCATATATTCCAGACCGGAAAAGATCATTCTTGAAACCCAGAAGGTGATAATGTCGTAGCCGGTGACCAGTGTATTGGTCGGATAGAAGCGCTCAAGATCCTGCGTCCGGTTCGGCCAACCGAGCGTAGAGAACGGCCAAAGAGCAGAGGAGAACCAAGTGTCGAGCGTGTCGGGATCCTGACGCATTTCGGCGCCGCACTTAGGACAAACGGCCGAATCGTCCTTGGTCACGATCATTTCTCCGCAGGTATCACAGAAGAAGGCAGGAATGCGATGACCCCACCAAAGCTGACGCGAGATGCACCAATCGCGAATGTACCTCATCCAATGGAAGTAGTTTTTGCTGAAACGGTCGGGGACGAAGCGAATATCTCCGTTTTCAACAGCTTCAATGGCGGGCTTTGCCAAGGGTTGCATTTTTACAAACCACTGCATGGAAACACGGGGCTCAACCGTAGTTCCGCAACGGTAGCAGGTTCCGACGTTGTGGGCGTGATCCTCGGTTTTGATGAGGTATCCGCCTTCCTGAAGATCGGCAACAATGGCTTTGCGCGCCTCGTAGCGATCCATGCCGGCGTATTTCGGGTAATCCTCGGTGATCTTGGCATCTTCCGTCATACAGGTCAGAATGGGAAGATTATGGCGCTTTCCGACTTCAAAGTCATTCGGATCATGAGCCGGCGTAATCTTAACAACACCGGTTCCGAAGTCCATTTCAACGTAATCGTCCGCAACCACGGGAATTTCTCTGCCGACAAGAGGAAGGATCAGAGTCTTGCCGACTACGTCCGTATATCTAGGATCGTTCGGATTGACGGCAACGGCCGTATCACCGAGAAGCGTTTCGGGACGGGTGGTGGCCAGTTCAAGGTATCCGCTTCCATCCTTAAAGGGGTATCTCAAATGCCAAAAATGGCCTGCTTGATCTTCATATTCCACTTCAGCATCGGAAATGGAGGTCAGACAGTGCGGGCACCAGTTAATGATGCGCTCGCCACGATAAATAAGTCCCTTGTTATAAAGACGGACAAATACTTCCTTTACGGCATCGGAGCAGCCCTGGTCAAGAGTGAAGCGCTCTCTGGACCAGTCGCAAGAGGAGCCGAGCTTTTTTAACTGGGAAATGATTCTTCCGCCGTACTGCTCCTTCCACTTCCAAGCACGAACCAAAAACGCATCGCGGCCGATGTCATCCTTCGTAATGCCTTCCTTGCGCATAGCCTCGACGATTTTAG
>JAZRZQ010000071.1:0-2993 GCA_045601445.1 Eubacteriales bacterium
ATGCGGTCGCCAAACCTTTACTCCCATTATATCACGAAGGTTTTTTATTACATATACTAAAGTATTTTATCGCCCCCAGTAGAACTGGGGGTTGTTTTCCACGCCTTAAGGCACCAACACAGAAAAAAGCAAGTCGCAAGACTTGCTTTTTTCAACTAAATCCGCCTACGGTGGATGAAATCCCGCTTCGCGGGGATAGGAGAGGCGGATTTAATTTCACCTGAGGCGGAACGAGGAACGCGCCTTTCTCATATACGGTATACAAAATTTTGAACACCGCCGCTTGGATGAAGGATTTCATTCAGCTTTCCCACTGCACATAGCCTTCGTTTGTCGGGTTGGTGTTAGCTCTTTGCGCGGCATTTTCCCTTCTCGGCAAAATCGGAAAAAGGGCTTGATATATTTCGCGGCATTCTGTATAATGGAAGGACGCGAAAAAGTCATCTAACGGGTGCTTTTGGATAAAACGTTGACGGGAGAATCAGATGAATTGGATTTTTGTTTCGACCAACGCCCTTTTGGGCGGCGGTCTTGCGATGGACGCATTTTCCGTTTCCTTGGCAAACGGACTTTCCGAGCCACGAATGAAAAAGGCAAGGATGTGCGGGATCGCATTGCTGTTTGCCGTCTTTCAGGGACTGATGCCCTTGATCGGATGGGTATGCGTTCACAGCTTTCTTTCTTATTTTGAATCGTTTCGGCCGTATATCCCTTGGATCGCGCTGGTGCTGCTCCTTTTTATCGGTGGAAAGATGCTTTCGGATGGGCTGAAGCCCTGCGAGGACGGGGCCTGCCCCGTTTGTGGCAAGGCAAGCATCGGAACTCTGCTGCTGCAAGGCGTGGCAACCTCGATCGACGCGCTTTCGGTCGGCTTTACCATTGCAAGCTACACCCTCACCCAAGCGCTGGCGGCTATTTCCATCATCGCCGCCGTGACCTTCGTCATTTGCTTCGGGGGGATCGTGCTCGGCAAGAAATTCGGCACGAAGCTTTCCAACAAGGCCTGCATCCTCGGCGGTGTCATTCTCATCCTGATCGGCCTTGAAATTTTCATCTCATCCTTTTTCGCCTGAACATGAAAACAAAATGCCACCGACTTCGGTGGCGTTTTTGTTGGTTAGACAAACCCACGAACCCATTCGGTTTCGGGGGTTTTGAATGCTCTGTAAGATAAGTGATTATCTCTTGGAGAACTGGGAAGCACGACGTGCGGCTTTGAGACCGTACTTCTTTCTTTCCTTCATTCTCGGGTCGCGAGTCAAAAGACCGGCCTTCTTGAGGGTGGGACGGAAGGTCTCGGCATCTGCCTGAAGCAGAGCGCGGGAGATTCCGTGACGGATTGCACCGGCCTGACCGGATACACCGCCGCCGACGACGTTGCAGACGATGTCGAACTTGCCGACGTTGCCGGTCAGTTCGAGGGGCTGACGAACGATGAGCTTGAGAGTATCCAGACCGAAGTAGTCATCAATATCTCTCTTGTTGATGGTGATGGCGCCGGTACCGGGATAAATACGCACACGGGCGATCGATTTCTTTCTTCTGCCGGTGCCGTAGAAATAAGGTTTCGCACTAGTGTAATTCATGGTTTTCATCCTTTCTTCTCAATCAGAACTCAAGGTTCGTGGGCTGCTGAGCAGCGTGCTGATGAGCTTCGCCTGCGTAGACCTTCAGACGAGTGATGCTCTTTCTGCCGATGCTGTTCTTAGGAAGCATACCCTTGACAGCGAGAAGGATCGCCTTTTCGGGGTTCTTGGACATCAGTTCCTTGTAACCGATCTCCTTGAGACCGCCGATGTAACCGGTGTGGTATCTGTATTTCTTCTGTTCGAGCTTCTTGCCCGTGAGAATTGCCTTATCCGCATTGATTACGATGACGTATTCGCCGCAATCCACGTGAGGAGTGAATTCAGGACGGTTCTTACCGCGGAGAATGGAAGCAGCAGCGGCTGCGACCTTTCCGAGAGGCTTGCCCTGTGCGTCAAGTACGTACCATTTGCGTTCAATGGTTTCGGCTTTTGCCATAAAAGTAGACATTGCATTTCCTCCGAAATTCTTTTTTACCCGCAAATTATACCGCAGGGTACCCCCTTTGTCAATAGATTTTCTCGAAAAAAATAAAAAAGTTTTTGTTATCTCGTTTTTTCTCTTATTTTCTCTCAAATGCTCGTTTTTTCATAAAAATCAAATTTCGTTTTTCTCTCCTCTTTCACTTGCGACGATGAGCGTTTCGTGTTAGGATAGGCTATGGAAAATTCAGGAGGAATTATGAAGAAAACGCTATTTGCCGTCTCGGACGTGCACGGCTTTGCCACCGAGACCATCGAGGCCTTGAACAAGGCCGGCTTTCGGCCGAACGATCCCGAGCATCTCCTCGTCTGCTGCGGGGATTATTTTGACCGCGGCACGGAGAACCTACGCATCCTACGCTACTTTGAGCGCTTGCAGAACAAGGTGCTTCTGCGCGGCAATCACGAGGATATGCTGCTGAAGATCTTTCGCGAGGGCGTGATGCGCGAAAACAATTTCTTAAACGGTACGGCGGAAACCATCACCGAATTTTTCGGCCGGCGCGCCATCGCTCCCGACGCGAGCGTTGATTTTTCGGGCAACAGCCGTATGCTTGACCGCGTTTGCGATTTCATCGGGGAAATGAAGGATTATTTTGAGACCGAGCATTACGTCTTTACGCACGGATATTTACCGCTCGTTGCAACCGCAGACGGAATGAGACTGGATCCGAAGTGGCGGCAGGCAGACGCTGCCGCTTGGGAGAAGGCGCGCTGGATCCGTTGGAGCGACGTGTTTGACACCGCAGGCGCACCCGACGGAAAAACCGTGGTATGCGGACACTATCGCACGAGCATCGCTCATTTTATTGACCCTACGCGCGATGCCGCCGACCGCGGAATCTTCCGAACAAAAAGCATTATACCACAGTTTTTGAAAAAAGCAAGAGGCAAATGCAAACTTTTTTCAAAAACCGCGAAAAA
>JAZRZQ010000072.1:0-6936 GCA_045601445.1 Eubacteriales bacterium
GCTAAATAGCTTGTTGCGGCGTCCAAAGTCTTTTTATGCTGAACATAATTTATTCCAACAAAAATAATAGGCAGGAATAAAAGACCTAACACACTAAAGAAGAAGCAAGCAATAGCTATGAGTATGTCAGCAGGAAAAACAGGAATTAAAAACCAACCGATTTTTGTTATTTTTCCAGCGACCTTTAATGCCTTGAAAATACCGCCGCCGATTAAATATGCGACAATTGCGAAAAAACCTGCTAAAAGCCAAAACAGAGAGGGTTCTTTTGTATTACCCCATATTGCAATTGCTGTAAATATTGTAGAAATAACAGCAATGATAAAACCGACTAAAATTCTGATTTGGTTAATCTTTGCAAACTTAACCTCTCTTTTTGCTCTTTCAACATCTTGAAATTGCACATCTTCAAATAGTTTTTCTTTTTCTCTTTGTTTTTTAGCCATAATTCATAGCCCCTTTAATAATTTTTAGCACTATATTTCAGCACCTTACGACATTATATCACTTGTTTTTACAAAAGTCAACTATTAAGTAGAATTTATGCGTTGTAAATTCCACCATATGTATAACAAAAGAGGTTAAAATAATAGTAGAATTGAGGTGTACTATATGGTAGAATTTGGTGAAAGACTGCGACAGCTTCGCAAAGAAAGAAATTTAACACAAAAACAGCTTGCAACCCTTATAGGCGTAAAAAATAGCGTAATCAGTTTTTATGAGGTAGGCGACCGCACACCGTCATTAGAGGTAATTATAAAGTTATCGAAAGCACTCCATATCAGTACCGATACATTATTAGGTCTTGACAAGAGTGAAGCTATTAACATTTCGGGGTTATCCGAAGCAGATAAACAATATCTGCAGTCTTTAGTTGAAAGATTGCGTAACTAAAAAATAAGACAACAACGCCTCAAATTGCGTGTTGTCTTATTTTAATATTCTTAAATTTGCAAGTGCATAATGTGTATTAAATTCTATAGTTGACTATAAAGCTCTCTAGAGTTATCATAATAGTAGAGATACAAAGGAGGCTTATTTATGGCTTATATGAATGCGGTAATTTATGCCCGATATTCCTCAAGCGGTCAGCGTGAGGAATCTATTGAGGGACAGCTTCGTGAATGCAAAGCATTTGCAGAGAAAAATGGTTTTTCAGTCATTAAATGCTATATTGACCGAGCTTTAACAGCCACAACTGACAGACGCCCTGAATTTCAACAAATGATTTCTGATAGCAAAAAGGGACATTTTGATACAGTTATTGTCTGGAAATTCGATAGATTTTCTAGAGATAAGTTTGACAATGCAGTTTATAAAAAATTACTCAAGCAACAAAAAGTTCGGGTTGTATCTGCTACCGAAAAAGTTGCAAATGACCCATCAGGAAAGTTATTAGAGGGCATATTAGAGGATTTTGCAGAATATTTTATAAATGATTTGCGTGAAAAAGTTAATAGAGGACTCACCGAAAATGCCTTAAAATGTAAATTCAACGGCGGTACTGTTCCTATTGGATATATTGTAAATGCCGAGCAGTATCTTGAGCCTAATCCTTTAACGGCACATTTAGTAGTCGAAGCGTTCAAGCAATATGACGAGGGACATACTTGTACCGAAATCAAAGATTACTTAAACGATAAAGGGTTAACCAATACAAGAGGTGGCAAAATTTCATTAAATAGCGTTCAGCATATGTTAAGCAACCGCCGATATATCGGTGAGTATGCTTTTAAAGATATTGTTAAACCTGACGGCATTCCTCAAATAGTTGCGACTGACCTTTTTGAGCGAGTTCAAGAAAAATTGGCTAAAAACAAAAAAGCCCCTGCTCGTAACAAAGCAGAGGAAAACTATTTGCTGACAACCAAATTGTTTTGCGGTAACTGTGGTGTTTATATGTGCGGTGAAAGTGGTACAAGCCGTAACGGTACAATACACCGCTATTATAAATGTGCAACCGCCAAAAAGAAGCGTGGCGACTGCAAAAAGAAAGCTGTTAAAAAGGATTGGATTGAGGATTTAGTAGTTAATGAAACTATGAAAATGCTTATGAATGACGATATGATAGAAGCTATTGTTTCTATGCTTATGAGGTTGCAAGACGAGGAAAACACCGCTTTACCAATGTATGAAAAACAGCTTCGAGACACTGAAAAAGGCATTGAAAATATTATAAACGGCATTCAAAACGGCATAGTTTCAAAATCTCTGCAAGAACGATTAGAGCAATTAGAAGCAACCAAAGACGAGCTAATTGTTAGGATAGAGGCAGAGAAAATTGAAAAACCAAAGATTACAGCCGAATTTATGACCTTTTGGCTTCAACGCTTCCGCAAATTAGATGTGAGCCAAGAGTCCCACCGCCAAATGCTGATTGATACCTTTGTTAATTCCATATATTTGTATGACGATAAAATTCTGTTGACCTTTAACTTTAAAGACGATACTCGCACAATTACTTTTGGTGATGTGAAACACGCTACCGAAAGTGAAAGCGGTTCGAATTTTAATTGCTCTGGTGCACCAGAAAACGACAGATTCCGACAGGAATCTGTCGTTTTCAACTAAATCCACCCTTGCGGGTGGGTGAAATCGTCTTCGACGATGAAATTCAACTTCGTTGGATGAAATCCGCCTCGACGGCGGATGGGTGGATTTAATTTCATCTGAGGCAAAGCCGAAGATTTCATCAGCTTTAGCTGATTTCATCCTTGCGTCAGCAAGGATTTCATTTTCTGTATGGGTTCGAATTCATACGTAAACTGCCGAAAATATCTTTTTCGTTGCCCATAGACAGCAGGTGCGCAAAACGGCAGATTCCGATCGGAGTCTGTCGTTTTCCAATCTAAATGACATTATATCATCCGTTTTTTTCCTTGTAAAGGAGAAAAGAAAGGAGAACCGATGGATTTTTCGTTCAATGCGCTTGGGCTCTCTCACAAATGGGCGTCCGAGATCGTTCAAAGAGGCGATCTCTGCTTGGACGCTACGGCCGGACGCGGACGGGATACCCTGTTTCTGTCAAAGCTCGTGGGTCCCGAAGGAAGCGTGATTGCTATGGACATTCAAGAAGAAGCCGTTGAGAGCACCCGAGAGCTTTTGAAGGAAAATAACATTCAAAACTGCCGTGTTATTTGCGATTGTCATTCCAATCTCGACCGATACGTCTCTGAAAATTCGCTTGTCATCGCAATGTTTAATTTCGGATGGCTCCCCGGTGGGGATCATAGCGTGTTTTCTCACCCTGATACCTCGATCAAAGCGATCCGAAAGGCGCTTGCAGCGCTAAAGAAGGGAGGGATCGCCACGCTTTGCATCTATTACGGAAAAGAGACCGGATACGAAGAACGAGATGCCTTGATTCCCTTCTTAAAGAGTTTGGATCAAAATCAATACTCGGTGCTGTTTTCCGAATTCATCAACCGAAAAAACGAGCCGCCGCTTTTCATTTTGATCCAAAAGGAATAGAGATCGCAAAAAAAGAAGCCGATCGGCTTCTTTTTTACTCTATTCACCCGGCACGCCGTCGGTAGAAAGCGTATGAAGATTCTCCATAATTATCTTCAGGCTTTCGTAAAAAACCTTTCTGTTTTCATCAGAAAGATCCTTCCCGGCATAGCGAACGGCGCTCATCGCCCTCTTTTTGATAAACGTGGCCGCAGTCTTTCCTTTGTCAGTCAAAACCAATTTGATTCGATAAACCCCTTGATTGCCCACACGGCGAATCAAGCCTTTTTGCTCCATTTCGGACAGTGCTCGGGAGACGGCCGCTTTATCGCGCTCGCAGACCTCGCACAGCCCTGCGGCGGTAATGCCGTCCGGATAGCGATCCATAGCAGAAATGTACTGGACGTACGAGCCCTTCAATCCGTGCTTTTTCATTTCGTCATTGCAAATTTTCTGGATATAACCGGAAATATTAGAAATATATTGCAAAAAATGGACAAATCGCAAAAGCATTCTCTTTCCCCCTTCAAAAAATTCGCAACGGAAAACCACAGCTATTATACCCAAGTATTACATTTTTGTCAATCGTCATCCGCGCACGTCCTATACAAAAAACAAAGGGCGCATCTTGACAAAAGCAAAAACAGGAACGATAATATTTGATAACGACAAACAAGAACAAATAAACAAGAGAGGGCTTTATGATGAACACAGCCGATGCCGCAAAGCTGCGCCGCTCCATCCGCAAGTTTTTGCCGAAGGAGGTTTCCGCCGCGGAATTGAGAGAATTGGTTTCTCTGTCCCGTCTTTACGCCAGCGCGGCCAACCTTCAACCCGTCCGCTACGCGATTATTTTCACAGAGAAAAATCGTGATACCGTGTTTTCCGCATTGCGTTGGGCGAAGCTTCTCGATCCTTACGTGATTGAGAAGAATGAAAGACCGATGGCATATATTCTCCTGCTCGGCAAAAGGCCGGAGCATCCTTACTTTGAGTTTGATGCCGGCTGTGCCGCCACGACCCTGATGCTCTGCGCAACCGAAATGGGACTTGACACTTGTTGCCTGAAGATCGCCGAGCCGCAGATCATTGCCGACGCGTTTGATTTCGGCGAGTTTTATCCCGTTTACGCCGTTGCGCTCGGATACGGTGCGATCCAAAGCCGCTTTGTGACCGAATACGACTCCGTACGCTACCGAGCAGACGAAAACGGGAACTTTACGGTTCCGAAGCGAACGCTTGAGGAATTGATTTTGGTCGATGATACTCAAAAATAACAAAATAACAAGGAGAACTGAAATGATCGTAGATACTCTTGAAAACGCCGACGTTTACGCGGCACTTCACCCCGGAATCGCTGCGGTACTTGAACACGCACGTACCGTCACCCCTCAAAAATTTCCCACCGAACGCAGGGTCATTGATGGCGATCGCGTTTTTCTCAATTTTGCAAACTACGAAACGATGCCGATCGAAAAGGGAAAATTCGAGGCGCATCACAATTATATCGACGTGATGTGTATGATCGAGGGCTGTGAAACGATTTACGTCAAAAACACGGACAAGCTCTCCGAGATCACCGTTCCGTACGTTCCCGAAAAGGACTGTCTTTTTGCCGCGCTCGACTCCGATTCCACCCCCGTCAGATTGGAGAAAGGGATGTTCTGCATCCTTTTTCCTCAAGATGCGCATTGCCCCGGACAAATCTGCGACAAGGCTCAAAATGTCAAGAAAATCATCGGAAAGGTCAAGCTGTATTCCGATTGAACGCTCGAAGGAGACAATTTTGCTCAAAAAGCAAAAAACTTTCCCGAAAAAGTGCAATTTTCAAGAGGCGAAACATTGACTTTTTTCAACGTCCGTGCTATAATACAAAAAACATCCACAGAGGAGAACAAAAATGAAACACATCAAGACTCTTGAAACCAAGAATCTTTGCGAAAGTGCAAAGAAAGGCGGTTGCGGCGAGTGCCAAACCTCTTGCCAGTCCGCTTGCAAGACCAGCTGCGGCATTGCCAATCAGCAGTGCGAAAACAAGAACGAAAAATAAATGACAAACCGCAAAAATGCCGCCTTTGGCGGCATTTTTTGCAGATGGAGATACCAAATGATTCATTGCTACACCCTTGGAAACCTGAACATCGTCCTCGACACCTTTTCCGGTGCTGTTCACGTTGTCGACGAGATTGCCTTTGAACTCATCAAGCAATACGAAAACTGCGATCGCGAGGAGCTGATCGCTTCCGCTCTTGACAAATTTTCCGATCAAGCCACGCGCGAAGAGATCGAGGAGTGCCTCGATCAGATCGACGAGCTTCGAAAGGCAGGTCAGCTCTTTACGCCCGACCGCTTTCAGTCCGTTGCAGGCGAGCTGAAGGAAAAGACGAGCGGCGTCGTCAAGGCGCTTTGTCTGCACGTGGCTCACACCTGTAATCTGAACTGCTCCTACTGCTTTGCAAGCCAAGGAAAATACCACGGTGAACGGGCGCTGATGAGTCTTGACGTGGGTAAGCGTGCGCTTGATTTTCTGATTGAAAACTCCGGCACGAGAAAAAACCTCGAGGTTGACTTTTTCGGCGGTGAGCCGCTGATGAATTTCGATATGATCCGTTCCCTTGTTGCCTATGCCAGAGAGCGTGAAAAGGAAACGGGTAAAAATTTCCGATTCACTTTGACCACGAACGGTGTCCTGATTGACGACGAGGTGATCGATTTTGCCAATCGGGAGATGCACAACGTCGTTTTGAGCCTCGACGGTAGAAAAGAGGTACACGACCGCTTCCGAGTGGATTATCACGGTAACGGAAGTTGGGAAAGCATTGTTCCCAAGTTTCAAAAGCTGGTGCAGGCGCGCGGCGGCAAAGGCTACTATATGCGCGGCACTTTCACGCATCACAATCCCGACTTTGTCTCCGATATTGAAGAAATGCTCCGTCTCGGCTTTACCGAACTGAGCATGGAGCCCGTCGTTTGTTCGCCCGACGATCCCTCTGCTCTGACGAAGGAAGATCTGCCGATCGTTCTGAAGGAATACGAGCGCCTCGCCGAGCTGATGATGAAGCGTCGCAAGGAAGGAAAGCCCTTCACCTTCTATCACTATATGATTGATTTAAAGGGCGGTCCTTGTATTTACAAACGCGTGTCTGGTTGCGGTTCGGGAACAGAATATATGGCCGTCACCCCTCAGGGAGATCTGTACCCCTGTCATCAATTTGTAGGCGAAGAGGCGTTTTTGCTCGGAAACATTTACGAAGGCGTCAAAAACGTCGAAATGCAAAAGAAATTCGCCTCGTGCAACGTTTACGCGCACCCCGAATGCCGTGATTGCTGGGCAAAACTGTACTGCTCGGGCGGTTGCGCCGCCAATGCGTATCACGCGACCGGCTCGGTCAGCGGTGTGTACGAATACGGTTGTGAGTTGTTCCGCAAGCGTATGGAATGCGCGATCATGCTGGAAGCCGCCAAGACGATGGGGGATGCGTGATG
>JAZRZQ010000073.1:0-4944 GCA_045601445.1 Eubacteriales bacterium
ACTACAACCATGCTTCCATCGTGGTGTGGGGTCTGTCCAACGAGATCTCCATGAAGGGCGCGGATGATCCCGACCTGCTGGAGAACCATCACATCCTCAACGACATGGTGCACGAGATGGACAAGACCCGTCTGACCACCATCGCCGCGGTGTCGATGTGCAAGATGGACGATCCTTACCTGCAGATTCCCGACGTCGTTTCCTACAACCACTATTTCGGCTGGTACGGCGGTGATACCTCAATGAACGGCCCTTGGTTTGACCGCTTCCACGCCACTCATCCAAAAATCCCCATCGGTATCTCCGAGTACGGCTGTGAGGCGCTGAATTGGCACACGAGCGATCCCAAGCAAGGCGACTACACCGAGGAGTATCAGGCGTATTATCACGAGGAGCTCATCAAACAGCTCTTCTCCCGCAAGTATATTTGGGCGACCCACGTTTGGAATATGTTCGATTTCGGCGCCGATGCCAGAGCAGAGGGCGGCGAAAACGGTCAGAACCACAAGGGTCTCATCACGATGGACCGCAAGTATAAGAAGGACGCCTTCTACGCCTATAAGGCTTGGCTTTCCGACGAGCCCTTCGTGCATCTCTGCTCCAAGAGATATATCGATCGCGTCGAGGACACGGCAAAGGTTACGGTCTACTCCAACCTTCCCGAGGTCGAGCTGTTTGTCAACGGCGAGAGCGTCGGCAAGCAAACGGCCGAGGATCACTTTTTCCGTTTTGAGATCCCCAATGTCGGCGAAAGCAAGCTCTTGGCCCGCGCGGGCGAATGCACGGACGAGAGTGTGATCCGCAAGGTGTCCGAGCGCAATATGGATTACGTTCTGGTCGAAAAGGGCGCGGTTCTCAACTGGTTTGACGTTGACGCTCCCGAAGGCAGATTCTCCTTAAACGACAAGATCTCCGACATCACCCAAACCCTCGGCGGTAAGATCTGGTTGATGAGACTCGGTCTGTTTATGAAAAAGAAGATGGATGCCTCCAAGAAATCGGGCGGCGAGGAAAAATCGGGCGGCTTTGACGTTGACATCAAGGCGGGAAGCGGCCTGATGGATATGCTCGGCGGCTTTACGGTGCTTCGTTTGTCTACGATGGTCGGTATGATGAACATCTCCTTGACCAAGGAAGATCTTCTCAAGCTGAACCGTCAGCTCAACCGTCTGCGCAAGCCCAAAACGAAACGATAAAATCAACGCGGCTCTCCTTGACGGCTTCGTCGGGAGAGCCTTTTCTTTTACGCTTTCTACAACTTTTCCTTGCCTTTTTTTGAGCATTTGATTATAATGAAGATATTGATTGAAAACGTAATTTTGGGAGATGTATTTTGATGAAAACGTACAACATTCTGGAGTTCGGCGCACGTGAGGACACCCTTTCCACCAAGGCCGTTCAGGCTGCCATTGATGCAGCCTTTTTGGCGGGCGGCGGTGAGGTCACGGTTCCGAGCGGGAGCTTTTTGATCGGCGGCATTCGCCTGCGCTCCAACGTGACGCTTCATCTTTTGGAGGACGCCGTTCTCCTCGGAAGCACCGATCCCGAGGACTACGTCGGCTATATCGACGACAGCATCGAGCCGATCCCCGAGTCCGTCCGCTCGCTTTGCGTGCCCACGGTCAACGTCCCGATTCCGCTCACCCGTCCATCCGTCTATCCGTACGCGCGCTGGAACAACGCCATCATCCGCGCCGTTCACGCGGAAAACATTGCCATCATCGGTGAGCGCGGCAGTCGCATCTGCGGTCAGAATTGCTTTGACGAGCAGGGGGAGGAGGGCTACCGAGGCCCTCACGCGATCAATATGTGGTTCTGTCGGAACGTCACCCTTCGCGGCTATACGGTCGAGGACAGCGCCAACTGGGCACACGCCATTCAGAACAGTCAAAATATCACCGTCTCCCATCTGACGGTGCTCGCAGGACACGACGGTCTGGACTTTCGCAGCTGCGATCACATCCTCGTCGAGCATTGCCGCCTGTTAACCGGGGACGATTGCATCGCGGGCTTTGACAATATCGACGTTGTCGTGCGCGATTGCTATTTTGAAAGTGCGTGCAGTATGATGCGCTTCGGTGCGAGCGATATGCTCGTGGAAAACTGCGAGGGCGTCGCACCTGCTACCTACGGCTTCCGTGGCTCTCTGTCCAAGGAGGAGAGAAGAGCGCGTGCCGCCACGCATGAGGCCTGCCGACACAGCTGTCACAACGTGTTTTTGTATTATTGCGACGATCGCGCCAAGATCCGCCGCACCCCGGGCAATATCGTCATCCGTAACAGCCGTTTTCAGGGGCCCGATTCTGTGATGCGCCTTCCCTTTGGGCATAAATGGTGCTGCAATCGCTCCCTTCGCGACATCACCTTCGAAAATTGCACGGTCGAGGGTGTTTCCATTCCCATCACGCTTTCCTGCCCCGAGGAAGAGAAGCTTTCGTTTGTGATGAGAAACTGTACCGTCACTCCGCGAGAGGGCTTCGAGGATCTTCCGTTTCTTCAGGGAGAAAACGTCGGCAAAATCGAATTGCACAAGGTCTCCCTCGCGGGCTTTTCCGCTCCTGAGATCTGCTGTCCCGGAGCCGAGGTCGTCATCGAAGCATAGGAGAATAAGATATGAGCGAATTGTTGCAAATACTCGGTCAGGTGCTGGGCTTTGTTCCCTTGGTCACCGGTCCCTTGGCCTATCAAATGAAGACCCCGAGTCGGCTTCTGGCCATTCAGATCCTTACGGCGCTTTCCTTTTCTACGCATTATTTTCTGATCGGCGCCACGACTGCCGCCGCCCTTAATATCATCGGTGCGGTCAAATGCGTCTGCTATTATTTCCGCAACCGCCGCGGCAGCAAAAGTCAGCTCTTTCCGATCTTTTTTACGGTTCTCGTCTTTGTGACGGGCGTTTTAACCTGGAACGGCTGGTATTCGATTTTCATTATGTCAGGGCTTTTGCTCTATTCGGTCAGCCTCTCGCTGTCTGATACGCAAACCATCCGAAAGCTCACTCTCATCAAATCGCCGCTTTGTCTGGTGTATAATATTTTCGTTTCCTCGGGCGGCGGCATCGCCTTCGAGATCGTCACCCTTCTTTCCGTTCTGATCGGGCTCTTTCGCCATCGCGAGAAGGGGGCTTCTTCGACGGAGGAGAAACCGTCAAAAAACTGAAAACATCCCGGTTTTGTGGGATGAAGGAGGAAGAATATGATAAAAAGAGGAATTACCAGAAGGAACGTGAGGTCACCGATCTCGGCCAGATCTGTGCCATTCTTGACCGCGCCAAGATCCTGCATCTGGCGATGGTCGACGAAGGAATGCCCTACGTCGTTCCGATGAATTACGGCTACACGATGGAAAACGGGCAACTGACGTTTTATCTCCACGGAGCCACCGAGGGAAGAAAGCTGGATATTCTCCGCGTCAATCCCAAGGTATTCGTGGAATTGGAAACTGACGTCATCCCCTTTGAGGGCGAGGCCGCCTGCCAGCACGGAACGGGTTATTCCTGTGTGATGGGAGAGGGAACGGCTGAAATCATCGAGGACGTCGAAGGCAAAAAGGAGTCTCTCTCCCGCTTGATGAAAACGCAAACGGGCAAGGACTTTGTCTTTACCGATAAAATGGTGACCGGCGTCACCGCCATTCGAATCACCGTTTCGTCCTATACCGCCAAACGCCGCCCCCTGCCGAGCCGCGTGACGGAGCAGAGATAAACAAAGGCCCTTGGCAAGATCCCGATGGGGGATCGCCAAGGGCTTTTTTTATGTTCCCTCTTTTTTTCGGTAAGCGCTCGGGGAGAGAGAGTAGGAGGAGAGAAACGCTCGGTTGAAGCTTCGGATCGAGCCGAAGCCGAGAGAAAGGGCAATGCGGCTGACGGAATGATCGGTATGCAGCAAAAGCTGCTCCGCGTCCCGCAAACGCAGGGAGGAAAGATATTTTGTCAGCGTCGTTCCCATCAGCGCAAACAGATGCGAGAGGTAGCTTTCGTTGTAGCCGATCGCCAAGGAAAGCGAGCGGCGCGTGATCGGCTCTGTGTAGTGCTCGTTGAGGTAGATCAGAACCGCGTCCAAAGCCGTTCCGCTCCCTTCGCGCCGATCCTCAAGCTCGAGCAGAGAGAGGAGCTTTCCCACCGTCACGAGAATATAGCCCTGCTTCACCTTTTGCGGAAGGCTTTGCCATTCTGACTCTGCCAGCGCGAGGATCTCGGGGAGTTTGCTTTGCTCCCAGCTTCCTTTTTTTAAAAGCGCTTCCCGCGGGAGCTTTCCGTCCAGCGTTGTGTGATACGGCACGAGATAGGGATTCATCGGCACGATGATGACGTAGCCCGTCGCATCCCGACTGTTTTCAAAGCCGTGCGCCCGATTGGGAAAAATGACGAACAGATCACCCTCTTCCATCAAAAAACGCTTTCCGTCGTACAGCACGGTCGTGCTGCCCTGTAAAAGCACGATCACTTCCAGCGCGTGCTGCAGATGAACGGGATAATCAAGCCTTCCCCTTCGCGAAAGCCTCAGTTCGTGGTTTCCTTGATGAAGCATCCTCTAACCTCCGCACAAAATGACCGATATTGACCTCTTCTTGTCTTGCATTATAGCACAAAATGACATAAAATGCAAGTATCATAATCAGAAGGAGACGCTTATGAAATTACGCAGACACGCACGTTTTCTCTATCAGCCCCCACTTCCGCTCGGAAAGAACGGACACTTTGTCACGAACAGCAAGGCACATTGGCTTCTGGCCGAAAAGGCCGCCACCGAGGGCACGGTGCTTCTGAAAAACGACGGCACGCTTCCCCTGAAGCAGGGCGCGTCCGTTTGCCTCTTCGGCCTTGGCGCGGGCGATTTCCAATTCGGCGGCGGCGGCAGCGGCAAGGTTTTCACCCAAAATCTCATTTCTCTGGCCGACGGGCTCGAGGAGGCCGCCAAGGAGGGCAAGCTCCGCTTTTTCTCC
>JAZRZQ010000074.1:0-3021 GCA_045601445.1 Eubacteriales bacterium
CGAAGCGGATGATGAATACGGAACGAAGATGGCCCGCCTCTTGCACAAGGCAAAGCAAAAGGGAATGAAGACCTCGATCGACGTGGTCAGCGAATCGGGAAACCGATTCCGCACCGTCGTTTCGCCCGCACTTCGCTATACCGATTACTGCGTAATCAACGAGCTGGAGGCCCAGCAGATCACGGGTGTTACGCTTCGTGACGATCAGGGCACCTTGTATCCCGAGGCAATGAAAGATGCCCTTACGGCGATGAAGGAGCTTGGTGTCAGCATCTGGGCGGTGATCCATTGTCCCGAGGGTGCTTGGGGCTTAGATGAAAACGGAGCTTTGGTGGAGCAAAAATCGCTTCCCATTCCGCGCAGTGACATCAAGGGCACGGTCGGCGCGGGAGATGCCTTCTGCTCCGGCGTGCTGTACGGCGCTTGGAAGGGCTGGGGTCTTTCCGAGAGCATGCGTCTTGCGGTTTGCGCCGCAACGGCGGCCCTTTCCGAGCAGGGCGCTACCGAGGGGCTTTGCTCCTTGGGGGATGTAATGAAATTTGAGGAGAAGTATCCTCTTTGCTGAAAGGAGAATTATCGTGAAAACGAAAGCAGTTAGATTGCACGGAAAAATGGATCTTCGCTTTGACGAGATCATGCTTCCTGAAATTGATGATGACGGCGTACAAGTCAAGATCATCTCCGACTCCCTTTGTATGAGCTCTTACAAGGCTTCGGTCGAGGGGGAGGATCACAAGAGAGTCCCCGAAAATATTTCCGAAAAGCCGATCATCGTTGGTCACGAGTTCTGTGGCGAGATCGTCAAGGTCGGAAAGAATTGGCAGCACAAATATAAGGCGGGCGATCATTTCGCCATTCAGCCCGCACATTTCTACAAGGGCACGCAGCAGGCGGTCGGATACTCCTATCAGTATTGCGGCGGCGATGCACAATATGCCAATATCCCGATGGAGACCCTTGTGATGGATTGCCTTCTGACCTATGATTCCGATGTTTATTTCTACGGCTCTCTGGCAGAACCGATGAGCTGTGTCATCGGAACGTTCCACGCCATGTATCACACCAAGGCCGGTGTTTACGAGCATAATATGGGGATTGTCGAGGGCGGAAAAATGGCTCTCCTTGCCTCTGTCGGTCCGATGGGACTTGGCGCAATCGACTACGCGCTCCACTGTGATCGCCGCCCGTCTCTGCTCGTAGTCACCGATATTGACGATGCTCGTCTTGAGCGCGCCGCTTCAATCTATACGGTTGAGCACGCAAAGGAAATGGGCGTGGAGCTTCACTACGTCAACACCGGAAAATCCGCAGACGCCGTCAAGGAGCTTCGCGATCTGACGGGTGGCACGGGCTACGACGACGTCATTTGCTTTGTTCCCGTTAAATCCGTAGTGGAGCAGGCAGATGCCATTCTCGGCTTCGACGGCTGTCTTAACTTTTTTGCAGGCCCGATCGACAGTAACTTTAAGGCGGAAATGAACTTCTTTAACGTTCACTATTCTTACACCCACATTGTCGGCACCAGCGGCGGTAATACCGAGGATATGCGCGAAGCGATCCGAATGATGAATCAGGGCTTGATCAATCCCGCAACGATGATTACCTACGTCGGTGGTTTGGATGCGGCGGCGGAAACGACGCTCAATCTCAATAAGCTTCCCGGCGGCAAAAAACTCATTTACAATCAGATCTCGATGCCCTTGACTGCCATCAGCGACTTTGCCAAGCTCGGCGAGAACGATCCGATGTTTGCCAAGCTCGCCGAGCTGGTTGAGAAGCATAACGGCCTTTGGAACGGCGAAGCGGAAAAATACCTGCTTGCCAACGCCAAGCCGATTGATGAAGGAGGAGCGGAGTGAAAGCGGTTATGTACGGCGGCGGCAACATTGGCCGCGGCTTTATCGGAATGCTCTTTTCCCAATCGGGCTACGAGACCACCTTTGTTGACGTTGCACCCGCCGTGGTGGACGGGCTCAATCAGGCCGGAAGCTATCCTGTCCGCATCATCAGCGGTGCGGATCACGAGGACGTCGAGGTGAAAAACGTCAATGCGGTCAACGGAAACGATGCCGAGGCTGTCGCTTTGGCCATTGCCAATGCTGACGTGATGGCAACGGCGGTCGGTGTGAACATCTTGAAGTTCATCATTTCTAACCTCGTGGCAGGCATTCGCAAGCGTAAGGAGCTGAATCGCGGCCCGCTCAACATTCTCATTTGCGAGAATTTGATGGATGCCAACAAGGTTCTCGAGGGAATGCTCAAGGCACATCTCACCGAGGAGGAGATCGCTTGGTTTGACGAAAATATCGGTCTTGTAGAGGCTACCATCGGAAGAATGGTTCCCGTTCAGACCGATGAAATGAAGGACGGAAATCCGCTTCGCGTTTGCGTGGAGAGATACGGCTTTTTACCCGTGGATGGGGAAGCCTTCAAGGGGGAAGTGCCGAAGATTACCAATATGATCCCCTTTGCACCGTTTGATTTCTACATCAAGAGAAAGCTTTATATTCACAATATGGGTCACGCTACCTGCGCATATCTGGGTGATTTGGTAGGACTCGAGTATATCTATCAGGCCATTGACCGCGATGATATCTTTATCATTGTCAAGGCGGCAATGCAGGAAAGTGCACAGGTTCTTTCCGCCCATTACGGCGTCGAACTTGAGCAGATCCTTCCGCACATCGACGATCTTCTTGATCGCTTTACCAATTCTGCCCTGCAGGATACCTGCAAACGCGTCGGAGGCGATCCGACCCGTAAGCTCTCTCCTGCCGACCGTTTGATCGGCTCGGCCACTCTTGCTCTCGAAAACGGTATCTCGCCGTATTATATCGCCATTGGCGCGGCGGCCGCCGTTCATCGCTACATCAAAGAGGCCGAGGGAATGGAGCAGTGTACGGCAAGCGCTCTTGCCGTTCTCAAGGACGTTTCGGCTCTGGAGGAGACCTCGCCCTTGACTGCTATGATTCTGGAGAATTATCAAGCGATTCTCGATGGCAAATCCTTCGGTGAGCTTCG
>JAZRZQ010000075.1:0-7951 GCA_045601445.1 Eubacteriales bacterium
CAAAAATAAGAATATTAAGTGATATTGTGAGACAGGTCTCACAGTGATATTTTGCGTTATCACGCAAAGTGATATTGAAACTTGCAGTTTCAGTGATATTATATTCGCCTTCAAAACTCGCGAAGCGAATATAACTTGGGCATAGCCCAAATATAACTGCGAAGCAATATCACTCGCCTTTGGCGAATATAACTGTGGCACCTTCCTTACGGAGGGTGCCACAAGGCGTTTTTTTGTTTTATCGGGAAAACGGGAAGAAGCCGTAAGGGTAGGGGAGGATGCGATTTTTCGCTTGAAAGACCTTGGGGTCGATCTCGTCGAACATTCCCCAATGGATCGGTACGCTCACCCTTGCCCCGCACCGCTCGGCAAATTCGGTGGCATCGCGCGGATTCATATTGTTTCCCTTGCCGTTGATGGGCAGAAAGACCGCCTCGATCTCTTGGGGCAGATGGGGGAAAATGCTGTGGCTGTAAAGCGTGTCTCCCGTGAAATAATAGTTTTTGCCATCCATAGTGACGATCACGCCGATCGCTTCCGGATCGGAATGCACCGCAGGCACGGACGAAAATCGCAGCTCGCCCTCTGTCCAAACCGTTCCCGCGGGGAAGCAAACGTAGTGGTGATTCCCTGCGAATGCACGCACCCTCTCCCACGAGCTGCGCGCGCAAAGCACGGTGATCGGCTCGCTTCGGGAAAGAAAGCGTCCGAGCGTTTCGGGATCGGTGTGATCCAGATGGTCGTGCGTGAGAACGATCAGGTCGGGACGGTAATCAAACAGCTCTTCACAAAGAGGCGTGCGACGGTAGCTGTTGGGGTTTTTCTGAAAACAGGAATCGGAAAAATAGGGGTCAATGAGCACACTCACGCCCTCATGTTCCAAATAAAAGCTCGCCTGCCCGAGCCATCGGATCTGCATGGGCTTGTCTCCTCCGTTCGGTTTTTTCTCATTGTAGCACAAACAAAGCGCTTTGCCAAGAAAAAATACGGAAGAAAAAAACAGACGTCTTGCACGCGAGCGCAAAGCGTCTGTTTCGCTTAGTCCTCAAGCTGATGTCCCAAAAAAAGTCCCGCCGTTCGGATCAGCGCCTTTTCGGTCTCGCCCGCCTCACGCTCTTCCTTGGTAAGACAGGCGATCGCGCCGATAATGTCTCCCTCGGAAAGGATCGGCATCATCGAGGACACGTACCAGCCTTCCGGCCCCATCTCAATCCGCTCCTCTCCGCGCCGATGCACGTAAAGCGCTCTGGCATCCATCCGCTTTTCCGCTTCCGACGGCAGTTTTTGCTCCAAAACTCCCTTTTTCGGAACGCCCGCACAAGCGATCACTCCGTCCCGATCGCACACCGCCACCACGATCCCGCAGCTTTTGTAAAGGGTGTCGCAATAGCCCTGCGCCTCTTCCAGCATCTCGCCCACCGGCGAATACTTCTTAAAAATCACCTCTCCGTCCCGATCGGTGTAAATCTCCAGCGGGTCGCCCTCACGGATTCGCATCGTCCTTCTGATCTCTTTCGGGATAACCACACGACCAAGGTCGTCGATTCTACGAACTATACCTGTTGCTTTCATATATTCATTTCTCCTTAAATTACAAATTGTGATACTATTATCTGTAAAGAAAGGAGATTTATACTGCAATAATTTACTTTTGAAATGGAATATGTTATAATAAATTAAAGGCGGTGAAATTATGCAATTTGTTTTTAAAGGAACACTTGACGAATTAAAAGAAACAATACACCTTAAAGCAAAAGAACATAACAAAGATATTGTTGTTTATAATAACGAGCCAAATATTTTAGAAATCGGATTTCAGCGTTTAGGACATAGTGGTGGTAGATTTTTTATTGCTAATATAACAGAAGAATCCGGAAAAATAATATTGGACGGTGGAACTAAAGATATATTTCAAAACCAAAAGAAAAGCAAAGTCGGACGAATCTGGAATGAGTTTGCAGAATATCTTTTAGCGTATATTTTTCTTGAAATCCTTTTAGTAATCCCTTGGATATTTTTGAGAAATATTATTAGCCCTTGGATACCCCTCATTCTACCTGTTATCTATTTAATAATCCGCCATTTTTTGAATAAAAAATATGACGACAAATTGGACAAAGAGTTTGCAGAATTTATGTCTTATTGCACGGTATATAATACAGACGAACAAAATTGGTATGATGTATATAAAAAAATAGATTTGGCACAAGGCAAACTGCAAAGCATCTGCGATGACGATGAAGATATGTTGCTTATCACTTATGAAGATGGTATGCAGATAGATGTTGGTTATATTGAAGATGGTAAAACATACTACATCACGGTTGTGAAAGATGACACTGTGGAATCGTGGAACAATCCACTTGGAGTATTTTCAACTAACGATAAATCAAAATTACCAACCGAATTGCAAAAAGCAATTCATAAATTCCGAAACATATAACCATAAAAGCGAGGTGATTTCCCCTCGCTTTTGCTATGTGTCACACTTTTTGTAGAAAGGATGAGTAGATTTTCCAATTGTTTTAAATTTTCAAATTGATATATGAAAAGGACGATGACGGATTCTGTCATCGCCCTAATTAAACAACGATAAGAAGTTTGCGTGAAAAAAGAGCCTCATTGAGCCCACGTGCTGACATCAATGGAATACTCAAGTGTTCCGGGGGTATTATCTGCCCCAAAAGCACGCAATAATTTGGTTTGCGCATAACCGAAGTAGCTTCTTGGCGCGCGCCATTTATCCGTCTTTTCAAGAGCCGTTCGATACGCCGGCATCACGGCAGCCGTACCTTTTACCGAGTTCAAATCACTAAAGGAAAAGGTGTAGGCATAATACATAGTGTCGCTTATTTTTTCTACACAATAATACAGTTGATTTGTTTCATCCGATACAAATTTTAAATTTCCTCCTGAAACCTTTTGGTTAGAAAAAACAAGACCATACTTGTCCAAATATTCTTCAAGCACGTGTTTATTGTCGTAATTCAAACCATATCCCTTGTTATTTTCATTCAGAATCAGTTCAATCAAAGCCAAGTGATTTTCGCCGATTTGCGATTCTGTCGGAAGGATTTCTTCCGGTTTCCACTCAAAATCTGACAGAGAAACACTCAAATTTTCTTGCGCAAGCGGCGCGGTTTCATAGGTGTAATACCACGTGGCGAAAACTCCGCCTACAGAGGCAAGAACAAACAAACAGCACAGAAACGCCGTATATCGCACGATACTTCTGCTCATTCGCATTCCTCCTCTTTTGCATCTTTCTGCAACTGATCCGAAAAAGCAGAAATACGTTTTTCCGTTGCTTCTTTTATCTTTTTTTCCACAATCGGCGTCACGATCATAGAAAAGATTACCAGCAGTACACACAGCCATCCGGCAGGAGACTGTAAAAACAATATGAAGCTGCCGACAAACGGAACACGATTCCCTTCATAAATTCCTTGCATCTGACTGTATAGCACGGGGAACTTGTCCGGATTCTCCACCGCATCCCCCTGAAGCAAAAAATGCCTTACGCCCGGATGGTTTTCATTCGGCTCTTCAATGCCAACGATACGGTGAATGACATACAGATCTTCCTGCTGGTACACCACAATGTCATATAGCTTCAGTTCATCCTCAGCAGGAAGGTGATGACAAACCACGACATCAAACATCCGGAATTGATCGTTAAGATCATTGTCGAATAGATATGCATTCTCCGGATGCTTCTTGGCCATAGACTCGCTTTTGACCACCTTAATGGATGGGATTCCGTTGGCAGGGCGATCTTCCGCCAAGCGAACGTATACAGCAAAAGAGAATGCCGTTACAAAGATAACACACAACAATAGTGAGACAATTCTGTTAACCCAGAGGAAAACTCGGTTTTCTTTTCTCTTTTTATTCAGTTCTTTTTTGATTGCTTCATCTCTGTGTCCGTGCCCAATCAGCTCCAACTCCATTTTGGTGATGGATGTGATGAAATAGGTAAACATCGCCGTCAAAAGCGAAAATACAATAAAGCACAGAACGAAGACGTAAATCTCATGCGCTGTCATATTCATACTGAATTTTCCAAACAAATGAATCAACACCGATATAGCTGTTTGACGGCCATATCGGTGTTAGATTGATACTTAGTATGCTTAGTTAACGGTACCGTCAGTTACTCTGGCAACAATATTTCCGATCAGAGCAGCACGGAAAGCATCATGCTCTGCCTTGATATCCAAAACGAACGTTTGAGCGAGGGAAATCTGTTCCTTCAATGCATCCTCGTTTAAAGTATAGGTAAAGGTGCCATCAGCATTCTTTGTCCATGCAAACGTGTTGTCAAGGTTTCCGTTTCCGGAATTCTTAAATTTAAAAATATCAACAGGTGTTCCGCTTTCGGAATAACTGCCGTCTGCAGCGATCTTATACTGCATAGGTGTTGTAACACCGAAATAAAGTTCGGATGAGACTGCGTTTTCCTTAATAGCCTTGGGTGCATTTACACTGGGTGTGAAAGTTACCGTCAAATAAACAGGTTGGTCGTTGTTAGAACCAAAAACAAGTTCCGCCTCGTGGTTATCGTTTGCCTGGTCTACCGTAAGAACAAGATTGCTATCGATTTTGTAAATACCGTAAGTTCCTTCGATTACAGCATCGGCAATCGTTACTTTGCTTTCTGCAAAAGCATCAATAATGTCTGTTGAGCCAACGTAAGACCAAGTTGCGTACACACCACCGATCGTGAGTAACATACAAAGTGCAATTAAAAGACTAAGTTTTTTCATAATGAAGCATCTCCTTATCTTCTCGGAAACAGTTTCATTTTACCGAGTGTCTTTATTGTACTACTTGTTTATGCAAAAATCAAGATGATTAGAAATTTTTTACAAAAACACAAAGCCGAATGAGTTTGAACGCTCATTCGGCTTTTTCTGTAACAGTTTGAATATTTCGTTTTTGCTACTCAGATCAATGGATTTCTGACGCATATTTAGAATGATTTTCGCTCCTTTCAAAATCGCAAAAACCCAATTTTGGTAACACCGTGTGGTTCTTATTATCTGTAATCTGAGGAGATGATACCGCAGGATTTACTTTTTGCTTTTGCTGTGGTATGATAAATAAAAAGGGCGGTGATTTTATGAAAGAAATTAAAATCAATATTCCCGAATACGATGACGCTATCGAACTTGTATGGGATGATAATTATAAAATTAAAACATCAACACCATACGATACGATTACCATAGAAGCGAATCGCGATGGCCTTTTGTCCTTGGCACGCCATTTGTTATTGTTGGCACAAGAAGAAGTTCCAAGCGGTTCACATTTTCATTTGGATGAATTTAATTCGCTTGAAGATAGTTCCGTTGAACTAATAATTTCAAAAAACGAAGAATTATAATATTCAAAAGCGAGGTGAAATTCACCTCGCTTTTGCGATGCATTCGGTTGCAGAAACGGTTTTGATGCTTTTTGGCGCGCTTGTGATGGGATGCGGGCGCTTTTTACTTCATCGGCTCGTCGGTCAGTCGCAGGATCTCGGGAGCGATCCTTTTCCGCTCCTTCTTTACGATCGCGTTGTAGACGGGGTAGGCCAACGATACCAGCGCGATGCCAACGATTCCGATCAGGATCCCCACGAGCATAGCCATCTCCTCGCCAAGCCCGATCACCGCTCCGATCTCGGTCATCACAAGGCTCATCCCCGATCCCAAAAGCAGCGCGCCGATCACACCAAAGACCAGAGAAACCGTCTGAGCCTTTTGCGTCACGCCCGCATCCAAGCGGCGAAGCTGTGCCATTTTATCCTCGGTTTCCTCGGGGAGAGCATATTTTTTGCGAATCGCCTTGATTTCCTCCTGCTCCTTTGCACAGTAGGTATAATGAAAGGTTTCTTTGTTTTCCATTTTATGATGTTTCCTCTGTTTTCAGTTGCGTTATCTTTTTGTTTGCCTGTACGATCATATACATTGCCATCGCAATCACAAATACGGAGATGACGCCGCCGGAAAGGCCGAGCAAAATGCGCCGTCCCGTTAAGCTCATACTTCCGTCGCCGAAGGTGGTCAGCATCGTAGCCTCCAGCGTCAGCATAGACACGCAGGCCGAAGCCAGACTGATTGCTTTAGACGCGGAATAGACGGGGCTGTTATACTTGCGGTACTTTACCGCACCGACGATCGCAAGCGTCAGCGAAGTGAAGGTATACGCCGCGAGGGCGATGGTGGTGATCTCGTGATGATGAAAGCTTCTGTTCCAATACACCATAAAGAAGATCATCAGCGCCAGCGCCAGATTCATCACGAGAAACACAAAGCCGCAGGCACGGGATTGCTTCAGCTCGTCCAATATCCTTTCGCCCGCCTCATACCGACGGGTATGCCGAACCAAACAGAAGCGCATCACGGCAAGAGAGATATAATATCCCGCCAGCGAGCAGAACCAGAAGCTGTGATGCCAAAGGCCCATACCGAGCTGCAACAGCGCGTAAGCGGTATTGAAGATCAGCGTTCCGTAAAGAGCTGCGTTGACTCGCAGTCTCGTATCACCCCGCCAGAGCCTTGCATATTTGTTTTCCGCCTTGAAGGTCTTGAAACGTGCGATGAGATACGGAATTTTGAAGCACCACACGGTCAAGGTGTAAGCGGCAAGAACGTAAGAAATGATGGCAGGGGGCGATTCCGTTCCCAAAAACACCATCGAATACACGAGAAATCCGACGGCGACGGGGACAAGCGGGATCATCACGGCGATATGGGGAAACAGGAAGGCTTTGCCGAGCTTTTTCCAATCCATATCAGATTCTCCGTATCCTGACGGTAAACGCAGAGCCTTTGCCGACGGCACTTTTCACAGCGATTTCGCCCTGCATAATGTCAATGACTCGTTTGACCAGCGCGAGCCCAAGGCCGTTGCCCTGAACGGAGCGGGAGAGGTCGCCCTGATAAAATTTTTCAAAGATGTGTGCGCCGACCTCCGGTGTCATACCGCATCCGGTATCGGTCACCGTTACGATCGCGTGATGCTCGGTTGCGGTCAGAGTGACCGTGACCGTGCCGCCCGACGGCGTGAACTTAAACGCATTCGAGAACAGGTTGCTCCAAACGTGGCCGAGAAGCTCGGCATCCGCTTTGACTCTCACGTTTTCGGCAAGATCCGTTTCGACTTCAATTTTGGCTTTTTCCCACACGTTCTCGTACTGCAAGAGGCACTCGCAAAGCTGCTCGCCCAAATCAAATTCCGAGACCTCGGGATAGATCTGTTGATTCTCCAAGCGGTTGAGCTTTAAGATATTGGTCATCATATCCGCCATACGGCGCGAGGCGCAGGTTATGCCCTTGGCGTATTCGAGGCGCTTTTCCTCGCTCAGCTCGGGTGCTTGCAGGAGCGTTCCGTAGTTTTGCATCACGGCAAGAGGCGTTTTCATTTCGTGGGATACGTTGGCGATAAAATCGCTTCGCAGGCTTTCGACGCTTCCGAGCTCCTCTGCCATTTGATTGATGGCCATAGCGATCTGATGGAAGCCTTCCATACCGGAGCTTTGCATCGGACGGATGCGAACGGAGAAATCACCGGACATAATCTTTTCGGTCGCTTCGGTAATGATTTTGGTGGGGCGCTCGACCATGATTTTACGGCGAATATAATCTGCAAATTTGAAAAGAAATGTAATCAAAACCACGTTCCAAAAGGTTATCTTTGCAGCAGCGGCGATATTGTCGGTAGTAAGCGCAAGCTCCATAGTATCTGCCAATATACTCAAAAACAGCATCATACAGCAGGACACGATAAAGCCCACGGTCAGAAAAAACAGCAAAAAGCTGCTGACCGATCCCAATACGCGTTTGAACGTCAGCTTCTTCATTGGATCACCGCCTTATAGCCGAGGCCGTGAACGGTCTTGATCTCAAAATCCTTGCAGTCGGAGAGCTTGGAGCGGAGCTTGGTCATATATACGTCAACGGCA
>JAZRZQ010000076.1:0-18687 GCA_045601445.1 Eubacteriales bacterium
CATCCTGCTGTATCCCTCTTCGATTTTAGGAGTCGTCGGATCGCTTCTCGTTCCCGAAATTGCAGAGTGTAAGGTGAAGGAAAACAAGGTTCAGATCAATTATATGATAAACCGTGTCCTCTCCTTGGCTCTGATCTTTTCCTTGGCCATCATGAGCGGAATGATCTGCTATGCCGATGAGCTGAGCCTTGCTATTTACGATAGTAAGGAGGCGGCACATTTTATTCGGCTGATCGCACCGCTGATCCCGATCATGTATATGGATATGACCACCGACGGGATGCTCAAGGGTCTTGACGCACAGCTCTCGATTATGAGGATCAACGTATTGGATTCGGTTTTGTGCGTAGCGCTGGTCTGGCTTTTGGTGCCGCAAATTTCGGTCGACGGTTATATCATTACGATCTATCTTGCGGAAATGGCAAACTTTCTGCTGAGCTTTCAAAAGCTATCAAAGCTTTCGAAATTAAAATTTCGGTTGGGAAAAGGACTGATCGCACCGCTTCTCAGTTCGATTCTCTCGATGTCGCTCGGAAAAAAACTAATCAATATCACAGAAAATCCGACGCAAAACCTCATCATAGCGATCTGCGTCGGTTTTCTGACATATTACTTGTTTCTGCGCTTGTGCGGAGCAATCAGTAAAGAGGATGCCGGATGGTTGAAGCGTGTTGTCTTACCGGCAAAGAGATCAAGCTGAAATCGCGTTTCTCTCAAATTCGTCACGGTCGCGCTTAGCAATCAGGAACGTAATCTGTGTGAGGATTGTAACCATAAGCAAAATGGCGGACAAAATGTAGAAGGCGATGTGATAGCTGCCCGTCATATCGAAAACCATATGTGCCATCGGACTGCCAAAGGCATAACCGGCAACGTTCAGGCCAAGAAAATACCCCATAATCTTCGTATAAGCCCTCTTCCCGTACATTTCGGCAACCAAAAGCGGGATCATAATGGTTTCCAGGGGCAGTGCAAGCGGGCAAAAGAGAACGTAAAAATATGCAAAAAAGGAATGCTCGGGTGTGACAAAGATCGACGATAACAGCGCGATCAAACCACTGACACAGCAGATGAGAAAAACAGGACGAATGCCGAAACGGTCAAAGGCATAGCCGGCGGCAATTTTTGAGGCCATTAAAATAATGTAGAATGCACTGAAGGCGGTGATGATAAACTCATTCGACAAGCCTACGTCTTGCATGTGAGGCTTGGCGGCCGAGTGAAGGGATTGCAATACGAAGCCTGTCAAAAACACACAAACGGCTGAAACATAAAAGTAGGGCTTTTTCAGGATCTCAGCCATCGAATAGCCTTCCCAATCAGCTCCTCTCTTTTTCTTGATGGAAGGTTTATCCTTTCCCAGAGGCTCAAGATGAAGCTCAGACGGCTTGTTTCGTAAAAAGGAGCAAACAAAAATGCCAACGACGACAAGAACAAGGGTTAAAACAATAAACGCAAGCCTCCATTTGGCGTCAGCATAGGGAATCGAACCATCAACGCCGAACACAATTCTCGTTATGATATTTTCCGAAACAACACCGCCGAGACCGTTGGCTGCAAGGATCACACCCATAATCGTCCCCTTGTCATTGGTAAACCAAGTTTCAACAATATGGGCAACGATCGTTGTTGTCGTCCAGGAAAGGCCGATGCCGAGAAATACGGCTGATACATAAAAGTGCCAATAGCTCGTGGCAACCGCAGAAATCAAATTATATAAAATCAAGGAAACAAAACCGAAGCCAACAAGCTTTCTCGCGCCGAGGCGAACGATCAGAGCACCGAAAAAGAAGTTCATAATCGAGGTTGCCGCATAGCGGAACGAATCGCTGACGGAATAAAGGCCACGTTCCAAGCCAAGCTGTTCGGTAATCGGTTTAACAAAGGTCGATCGCGGCGAGGAAGCAAATCCGAGTGCCATCATAATCATCAAAAAGCAGGCTAAAAAAATGATCCAATGATAGCGTTTTAACACAGCATTTCTGATTTTTTTGAACAAAAATATCACTCCCTTGCAAAAAATCGAACATCATTATTATATTCCTACCGATTATCTTTGTCAATTGTTTTCGCAAATCCGTTAAACAAAGTAAAGAAAAAGTGCCGAATGTCGGCACTTTTTCATATTAAATATTAAAACATACTTAATTGGTTGGATTCAGGAAGAGCATCAAGGACTCCATTGGCACGCAGCGTTTCCAAAACACCCTTACCAATCCCGCTTTTTTCCTTAAAATCCTCAACAGAATAGATGCTGTGTTCCTTAACAGCTTGAGAAATGCTGATCGCGGCACTCTCACCGAGGCCCGGAATCGAAATAAAGGGGAGACGAATCTTACCGTTTTCGGGCAAAAAGAGCTTCGCATCCGAACGGAAAAGGTCTACGGGAAGGATCTCGATTCCACGTGAGAAGATCTCATAGGCGATCTGCATCGCATCCGAGGTTGCCTTTTCCTTTTGCGTCAACTTCGCACCCGTCTGCTCCAAGCGATCAAGCTCATCCTTGCAGCCCTCTTTCCCGTTCATCAAAAGAGTCATATCCATTCCTTCGGGGGCAGCCGAGAAATAGGCACAGTAGAACTCAACCGGATGGTACACCTTGAACCAAGCCAAGCGAATGGCGGAAATGACGTAGGCCGCGGCGTGCGCCTTCGGGAACATATATTTAATCTTTTTGCAGGAAGAAATATACCACTCGGGAACGTCGTGCTTGAGCATTTCCTCCTCCCATTCGGGGATCAGGCCTTTTCCCTTTCGAACCTTTTCCATAATATCAAAACTCATCTTCTTATCCATATTATGATAGATCAAATAAGTCATAATATTATCTCTGGTACCGATCACCTCGGAAATAGTGCAAATACCGTCGCGAATGAGGTCCTGCGCGTTGCCAAGCCAAACGTTCGTACCGTGGGAGAGACCCGAGATCTGAAGAAGGTCTGCAAAGGTTTTGGGCTTGGTATCCTTAAGCATCTGTCGAACGAATTTCGTGCCGAATTCCGGAAGGCAAAGCGTTCCCGTTTCAACACCGATCTCCTCGAGATTGCACCCTAATGCCGCGGCGGAATCAAACAGACTCATCACCTTTTCATCCTTCATTGGAACAGAAAGAACGTTAATTCCCGTGTAACGCTCGAGCATCTTATACTTAGTCGGAACATCATGACCGAGAATGTCGAGCTTGAGAACCGTGTCGTGAAGATAAGAAAAAGCAAAGTGGGTGGTGACCGTCTCCGTTCCTTGCCCGTCAGCGGGATGCTGGACGGGAGTAAAGTCATACACCTCACGATCGCGAGGAATTACGATAATACCGCCCGGATGCTGACCCGTTGTCTTTTTGACACCGGTGCAACCGAATACAAGCTGATTCTCGGCAGCGCGGTTTAATACCATCCCTCGCTCCTCAAGATACTTCTTGACGTAGCCGTAAGCATTCTTATCAGCAAGCGTACCGATCGTTCCTGCTCGGAACACGTTGCCCTCGCCGAACAGAACTTCGGTGTATTTATGGGCATCTGCCTGCACGTCACCCGAGAAGTTCAGGTCAATATCGGGCGATTTATCACCAAAGAAGCCGAGGAAGGTCTCAAAAGGAATGTCGTGACCGTCGGAAATCATGAGCGTGCCGCAATTCGGACAGGCCTTGGGATCAAGGTCAAATCCCGAACCGACAGAACCGTCCTCAATAAACTCACAGTGTTTACACTCGGGATTCGGGCAACGATAGTGCGGGACGAGAGGATTCACCTCGGAAATGCTTGCCATTGTCGCGACAAAAGAAGAACCGACCGAGCCACGGGAACCGACAAGATATCCCTTGGATTCGCTGTTCTGAACCAAGCGCCTCGCGATCACGTAGAGAACCGAAAATCCGTGCTTTTCGATCGAGCCAAGCTCCCTTCCCAAGCGGTCTGCGACAAGATCGGGGAGCGGATCACCGTAAAGCTCATGTGCCTTTTCATAGCAGGCACGGTTTAATTCCTCAACCGCTCCTTCCAGCGCAGGCGGGTAAGAGCCCTTCGGAATCGGACGAACCTCTTCGATCATATCACAGATGCGGTTCGGATTTTGAACAACGATCTCATAAGCAGTCTCAAAGGGCAGATAGTCAAACTCCTTGAGCATTTCCTCGGTCGTACGCATATAAAGGGGCGTATGAGCATCGGCATCCTTAAATTTCATACCGGCCAAAAGAATCTGACGATAGATCTCATCCTGAGGACGCATAAAGTGAACGTCGCCGGTTGCAACGGCCATTTTGTTCTGCTTTTTGGCAAGGTTGAGAATCGTACGATTGATCTCGCGAAGCTTTTCCTCGCCGGAAACCTTGCCGTCGCGAATCAGATAGGCGTCGTTCCCGATCGGTTGAACCTCAAGATAATCATAAAAATCCGCAATGTGCAGAAGATCTCCGAAGCTCTTACCGTCGAGGATCGCGTTATAAAGTTCCCCCTCCGAACAAGCTGAGCCGATCAGCAGTCCCTCGCGATATTCCTGCAGAAGCGTTTTGGGAATGCGGGGGCGGCGAGAATAATAATCCAGATAGGAGCGGGAGACCAGCTTGTAAAGATTTTTTAAGCCGACAGCGTTTTTTACAAGCAGAATGATATGATACGGACGAAGAGTCTTGGGATCGCAGGAAGCAGCCATACCGGCATTCATTCCGTCAAAGTCGGTAATTCCCTCCTGCCCCATCTTATCAACCATTGCAGAGAAGATCTTCGCAAGCATTTCGGCATCATCAGACGCTCGGTGGTGATGGAAGGACTCTAAGTGAAAATACTCCTGAAGAATATTGAGCTTGTGCTTTTTTAGATCAGGATTCAAATAGCGGGAAAGCGCGAGGGTATCGAGATAGGGATTTTTAAAAGAGAATCCTTCGTCCTCGCAGACTTTTTTAATAAAGCCGATATCGAAATTCGCATTATGAGCAATCAAAAGACGATCCCCTGCAAAGTCAAGAAACGCCTTGACAGCCTCCGCGGGCGTGGGAGCGTCCTTGACCATCTCGTCCGTGATGCCCGTCAATTCTACGATCTTTTCGGGAATCGGCTCGCCGGGGTTTGCAAAGGTGTTGAATCGATCAAGAACCACACCGTTGCAAATTCGTACCGCACCAATCTCGGTGATGTGATTGGAGAGCGCGGAAAGTCCCGTCGTTTCGATATCGAAAACAACAACTTCCGTTTCGGAAAACTCTCCGTGTACCTCGCCAAAGAGCGCACGGGCGGTATCGTCCACGAAATACCCTTCCATACCGTAGATGACCTTCATCCCAAGCTCCTCAGCCTGAAGCATCGCATCGGGAAAGCCCTGAAGATTACCGTGGTCAGTGATGGCAACAGCTCGGTGACCCCAAGCGTGAGCGAGCTTAACAATGTCCTTAACCTCAATGGTGGAGTCCATCGTGCTCATTTTGGTATGTAAATGCAGTTCAATGCGCTTTGTCTCGGCTGTATCCGTCATTTTGACTTCTTTGACCTTGGAAACAGATCGGGGCTTGACGCAATATTCGTGTTCAAATTGATCGAAGGCAAGATTTCCGACGACCAGGATCGGCGTGCCGTTCTTCAATGCGAGAAGGGGTGCCGAACGCTCTCCGGATGCAGAAAGCTTGACCGTGACAGAGGATGCCCCGTCGGTAACGTAGATTTTGATTCTGAATCCGTCGGAGCCGCGCATTTCCTTTTCTTCGTGAGAAATCACCTTACCGCAGAAAGTAACCGGCCCAAGCTCGCGAACAAAATCACGCATCGGGCGCAGATCACCGAAGTCTTCTGCCTTCGGTTTTCTGCCAAAGATAACGTCCGGCTCGGAAAGATCAAAAACACAATAGCCCGCACGAAGTAGATTCTCATCAGGCGAATAGGAGAAAACGGTGTTGTCGTCAAGTCCGGATGGAATCACGCAGCCGTCTTCCCTTTGTTCCGGAGGAAGCGTTGTAGGAAGAGACAGATCGGTCGAAACGGGAGTTGCCTTTTGAAAGCCTTCCGGATAAAGCGTCTTAAAATTATAGTTGGAATTATAGGAATCAAGATCAAAGGACTCGGCGTGTAAGCTAACCTTGACCTTGCGAGAAAACTCCGAAGCGATGATGTTTTCAAGCATTGCCTCACAGTCACCGCCTTGCGGAAGCTTCGAATAGCCCGCCTTCATCTCAAATCGAACCTCGTCGCCTTCGACGGTCATCACGGAATCCTCAAAAAAGCCTTCAGCAAGTCTTGTATTACGGGAAAGCTCAAGGAGCAATTCGTTTTGGTAAGTGGCGTCAAACAATTCGGTTGGATACTTTGGGAAAATAAAGCAGGAAGTCAGCTGATAGGCATCACGAATTCCTTTTTCCAAGGCATACAGACGAAACTTGGGAACAAGGGCAGTCAGATAAAAATCAATTCGAACCTCTCGGGTCTCTTTGTTGATACGATATGTATAGTCAGAAAGCAGCGAAATAATTTCAAGGTCAGGCTCTGTCGGTGTATATTTACAGAACAGTTCAAAAAAAGGTTTTTTATTCATCGGAAGCCTCGATCACTTTTAAAATCTCTTGGATCAACTCGTCAACGACGCGATCCTCGGGAATCTTTCGTAAGATCTCCCCCTTGCTGAACACAAGTGCATCGCTTCTACCGCCGGCTATACCGATATCCGCATCTCTTGCCTCGCCCGGTCCGTTGACGATACAGCCCATCACAGCAACCTTGATGTTTCTTTTGGGCTTCAGATCCATTTCAGCAATTCTTGACTCCAAGGCTTGAGCAATCGAAACCAAATCAATTTTGGTTCTGCCGCAAGTCGGACAGGAGACAATATCAATGGAGGCGTCGGTCAAGGAGCAAGCGGAAAGGATTCTGCGAGCGGCACGAATCTCCTCGGAAAGATCACGTGTGGTGAGAGAAACGCGGATCGTATCGCCAATACCATCAGCAAGGAGCGAACCGATTCCGATGGATGATTTTACCGTACCGACGGCCAACGTTCCCGCTTCGGTAACACCCAAGTGGATCGGATAGTCACAGCGCTCGGAAAGAAGGCGGTTGGTAGCGATCATCGTCGGAACGTGGCTGGATTTGACCGATACCACGATCTGATCAAAATCAAGCGATTCCAAAAGTGAAACCTTTTCCAAGGCGCTTTCACAAAGTGCCATTGGAGTCACGCCTTCATATTTGCGAAGATATTTCTTTTCCAAGGAACCGGAATTGACACCGACACGGATCGGAATACCTCTTTGTCGGCAAGCATTAGCAACGGCTCGGACGTTTTCCATCTCTCCGATGTTACCCGGATTGATGCGAATCTTATCGACGCCGGCGTTGGCTGCTTCGACAGCCAAGCGATAATCAAAATGAATATCCGCAACAATCGGAATGGAGGAATTCTCTTTCAGTCGATACAAATTACGAACAGCGTCAAAATCGGGGACGGTGACTCGAACAATATCACATCCAACCGCCTCAAGAGAACGGATCTGATGCAAAGTTGCTTCAAACTCCTGCGTCGGAGTATTGGTCATAGATTGAACCAATATGGGAAGACCGGCACCGATTTCACGGTGGCCGATCTTAATTTTCTTTGTCATTTTTCGATTTGGTGTCATTTCAAATCTCCGTTACAGTAATTTCATTACGTCAAAAACCGTAATAACAAGCATAAAGAGAAGTAAAACAGCCATTCCGGCGGCATGAACGTAGCCCTCAACCTTCGGGTTCAGCGGCTTTCTTCGAACCATTTCGACCAAGGTAAACAGGATCCTGCCACCGTCGAGAGCAGGTAGCGGCAAAAGGTTCATAATACCGAGATTTAAGCTGATAAAGGCATATAAATACAACAGCGGAGTAAAGCCGCTTGTGGCGGCCTTGGAAATGACGGAAACCGTTCCGACGGGGCCGGAAACACCGTCGACACCAAAACGGCCCGAAACGAAGTCGATCAGCGTTCGGTAGATCAATTTAACCGTTGAAACAGATTGAGTCGCGGTTTGCTTGATTAAAGCGGAAACGGAGGGCCGAACCCCTTGAAAACGAAAGTCAAGCACTCCCACCAAAAGCCCCTCTTGGGTTTCGGTGGCAAAGACAACGTCCTCGAGGAGAACGTTCTTACCGTCACGCAAAACAACGATGTCGATCGGTTCAATACCGTCGAGCATAATGGTATTGGCCGTGTCGGTATAATCGATCATTTCTTTTCCGTTGATGGAGACGATCTGATCGCCCGGGCAAAGCCATTGATCGGAAACGCTGTTTTCACGAAAATCTGCGATGACGTTAGACCCGACAAGACCTGTCAGAGAAAGATAGATAAACATCGCCAAGACGCCGGATACCAGATTCATAAAGGAACCTGCCAAAAGAACGATCAATCTCTGCCAGCGGGGACGGTTAACCAGCGCATGTGGATCGGGATCCTCTCCATCCTCGCCTTGCATTGCGGTAAAGCCGCCGATGGGTAGAAGACGCAGAGAATATACGATCTCGGTCTTTTTTGAGGTAAAGGAAAACAGCTTCGGGCCCATACCGACTGCAAATTCAAGAACCTTGACCTTGCAGAGTCGGGCGGCAACGTAGTGTCCGAGTTCGTGCAGAAAGATCATAATACCGAATACGAAAACGGCAGCAAGAATCCCAAAAAATGTTTGCATTCAAAAATCCTCTCAAAACAAAAATGTGTGTATGATTATTTTTGTTTTAAAGTCCCGAATCAATTCGAATATTTTTCGATGACTCTGTTTTTGACTTCGGCATCCAAGGCTAAAATATCGTCAATGTTTGCCGCGTGGATCTCACGGTGAGAAGAAACCGCATCGTCTACGATCTCCATGAGTTGAAGAAAGCCGATCTTCTTCGCTAAAAACAGCTGAACCGCAGCCTCGTTTGCCGCGTTGAGAACAGTAGTAAACGTACCGCCGAGGCGTGCCGCCTCTCTTGCCGTTTTCAAAAGGAAAAAGGTCTCTTCGTCAGCCTTCTCAAAGGTAAGCGTCAAGCCGGAAGAAAAATCGAGACCCTGACAAAGGCCTTCCGTACGGTCGGGATAGGTCAGTGCAAACTGAACGCAGTGGCGCATATCGGGATGTCCCATCTGTGAGATCGTAGAGCCGTCCACAAAGGTAACCATCGAATGGACAATAGATTGACGGTGGACGGTAATCTCGACCCGATCCGAAGGAACGTCAAATAGCCTGACAGCCTCAATCAGCTCTAAGCCCTTATTCAATAAGGTAGCGGAATCAATGGATATTTTTTGTCCCATGCTCCAGACGGGATGTCGAAGAGCCATCTCCGGAGTAACACTTGCCAAGAAGGCGCGATCCTTGCCGAAAAAAGGGCCGCCGGATGCAGTCAGGACAAGGACAGAAACATATCTTCTGTCATTAAAAGAGCCGCTTAAACACTGAAAAATAGCGGAATGCTCGCTGTCTACGGGTAGGATTCGAAGATTTTTTTCCTTCGCTTTGGCAAGAATCAGCTCTCCTGCCGCAACGATCGGCTCTTTATTTGCCATCGCGATGTGCTTTCCTGCTTCAAGGCAGGCCAGCGTCGGTCGGATACCGTCAGAGCCAAGGATAGAATTTTCCGTAATATCGGCGGGGCATTCCCGACATAGGGTCAAAATCCCCTCTTCACCGGAGAGGATTTTGGTGTCGGTGTCCCGAACCGCGATCGCGAGCTCCCTTGCCTTTTCTTTGTTCTTTACGGCGCAAAACAAGGGGTGAAACTCACGGATCTGCGCTTCCAAAAGAGTGATATTGGAATCGGCGCAGATGCCCGTTAAACGAAAGCCCTGATCGCGAACGACCTCAATCGCCTGCCTGCCGACCGATCCGGTCGAGCCGAGGATACATACCTGCTTGGTCATAGGATCACGAGATCAAAAACGACGAACCGAACAAGGCGTCGAGAATGAGCATGCAAAGGGAGATGGCAAGCGTTGAGTCAAAGCGATCGAGTACACCGCCGTGGCCGGGAAACAGCTTACCGAAGTCCTTAACGCCGAAATGGCGCTTAATGCAGGAAGCAAACAGATCGCCAAACTGACCGATCGCCGAAAACAGAGCACCGAGAATGGCGAAAAAGACGAGGCTGGCATTCACGTCAAAGCCCTTACGGAGAATGAATGCGTAAACACAAAAGCAGATCATATTGCCGAGAATGCCTCCAATTGATCCCTCAACCGTTTTCTTCGGAGAAATCTCCGGAGCAAGCTTATGCCTTCCGAACAGCCTTCCGCAAAAATATGCAAAGGTGTCGGAGATCCAAGCGCCGAGAAAGACAAGAAGGTAGACATAGACTCCTTCCTGATTTCCGTGGTCGAGAAAACGGATCAAATAAATACCGGTGAAGGAGACCGAAACGTAGAGAACAAGAGAGATCGAAGCATACAGCGCTCGGGTTTCAATGCGATTCTTAACAAGACAGCCGACCATCTGAACGGAGATAAAATAGAGGGCAGACAATGCAAAAAGGCATTGATATGCGTTTTCAACAAAGCCGAATTCGGTCAAAAGATAAACGAGGATCGGCATCAGCGAGACAGCAAGAGAGCAGGACAGAACGCCCTTCTCCTTGGATGCGCCGATGCAAGATAAAACCTCACATACCGCAATGAAGGAAAAGACCGACAAGGCAAGCGGCCAGATGAAGGTATGTGAAACAAAACAAAGGGGGATCAAAATCAAGATCCCCACAATGGCAGTCAGAATACGAGTCATGAGAGAGTGTTCCTTTCGATTACTGCGCCAAATCGTCGCTCACGACGGTTAAAATAAGAAATGGCTTCGTCAATATCGGCTCGTGACATATCCGGCCAAAGTCGATCCGTAAAACACAGCTCCGCATAAGCCGATTGAAACAACAGAAAATTCGACAAGCGGACTTCCCCGCCCGTTCGAATCAGAAGATCAACGTCCGGCTGACCCTTGGTATAGAGGTGGTCGGAAATATCTTCGGGCGTGATCGTTTTTTTCCCTTCGGACGCAAGCGCGGTAAAAGCTGTGGCAAGCTCACTTCGGGCACCGTAGTTGAGTGCCAAATTGAGCTGATTGCGAAAAGGAGCCGATTCTCTCTCCACACGCTCCATCAGCTGACGGATCTTGTCGGAAAAGACGCTTCTGTCACCGATAAAACGAAGACGCATATTCTTTTCCTTGCTCATTTGAAGCCACTCCTCCAAATACTGAACCAGCAAGGACATAATGTGCTCCACCTCGTCGGCCGGACGGGACCAATTTTCGGTTGAAAACGCATAAAAGGTAGATACCTCAATGTCAAGATCAATCATATAATCCGCAATGCGCTTGAAGGTTTCGGCACCCTCCTTATGTCCGACCAAACGGGGCAATCCTCTTTTTTCTGCCCAGCGCCCGTTGCCATCCATGATGATGGCAATGTGACGGGGCATCTTAATCGAAGGCGATGAATCTTGCATCATCAGACGCTCATAATTTCCTTGGATTTGTCTGCGGCAACGGCGTCAATATTTTTGATATATCGATCGGAAAGATCCTGAACCTCTTTTTCGCTGATCTTCTGCTCGTCCTCGGTCATTTCGCCGTTCTTCTTCATTGCTTTGATCTTATCCATTGCATCGCGGCGGACGTTGCGGATCGCAACCTTTCCGTCCTCGGCAAGACGGGAAACCTGCTTGGTGAGCTCTTTTCTTCTCTCCTCCGTCGGCTGAGGGAAGGAAAGACGGATGGTCTTGCCATCATTTTGAGGGGTGATTCCGAGATCGGATGCAAGGATCGCCTTTTCAATATCCTTGGTGCACTTTGCATCCCAAGGAGAGATTACGAGCATTCTTGCCTCGGGAATGGAAATCTGGGCAAGCTGATTAACAGGCGTGGGAGTGCCGTAATAATCAACGCTGATACGATCGAGGATCGAAGCGTTTGCTCTGCCGGCGCGAACGGAAGAAAACTCTCGCTCAGTCGCAGCAACACACTTTTTCATTTTTTCTTCATAATCACGAATTTCAAGCTTCATAACAGTATAATCCTTTCAAAATTAAATTATGCTTCAACAATCGTACCGAGCTTTTCGCCCATGACGGCACGAATGATATTTTGCGGGTCGTTCAGACCAAAGACCAAAACAGGGAGCTTGTTCTCCATCGAAAAGCTGGTAGCGGTCGAATCCATGACGGCGAGGTTTTGGGAAAGAACGTCGATATAGCGAATGGAATCCAATGGACGTGCATTCGGGTCCTTACGGGGATCGGCGGTATAGACCGCATCAATATTCTTCGCCAGCAAAACGATGTCAGCGTCGATTTCCTTGGCACGGAGAACGGCGGCCGTATCGGTCGAAAAATAGGGACTGCCGATACCGCAAGAGAAAATAACAACTCTGCCGTGCTGTAAGTGTGAAACAGCTTTATCGCGAATATAGGTCTCCGTAAAAGTTTCCATCTCAATCGCACTCATCACGCGAGCATCCACGCCAAGGTGCTCCAGCGTATCCTGCAGAGCAAGCGAGTTGATTGCCGTAGCAAGCATTCCCATGTGATCGGCACGAACACGCTGAAAATCAGTTCCTTGCTTGCCGCGCCAAATATTACCCGCACCGACAACGATCGCGACTTGAACGCCAAGAGAAACACAATCCTTAATCTTCGAACAGATCGACTGCAAAAGGGGGAAATTGTAGATAGACTTCCCCTCTGCCCCTTGAACCAAGGCTTCTCCCGAAAGCTTGAGAAGAACTCTTTGATACTTCGGTTTCATACGACCTCCATTTTAGCATTTTTCTTCCTTATATTTTACCGAAAAAAATATGCTTTGTAAATAGAAAAATGAAATTTTGACAAAAAAAAAACAGGGTTTTTCCCTGTTTCTTTTTTTTGATTCATTATTTCGAAGTGAGCTTTGCGATCTCTTCGGCGAAATTGTCTTCCTTCTTTTCGAGACCCTCACCCTTTTCGTAGCGAACGAACTCAGCAAGAGCAAAGTCATCGCCAAGCTCCTTGGCAACAGAGGCAACGTACTTCGCAACGGTCATGCTGCCGTCCTTAACGTATTCCTGCTCGGTCAGACAGTTGATCGAGTAGAACTTCTTGAGCTTGCCCTCGACCATCATAGCAACAACCTTCTCAGGCTTGTTGGCGTTCTTGGGATCGTTCTTGATCTGAGTGGCGATGATCTCCTTCTCCTCCTCAATGGCGGCGGCGGGAACGGAAGCGGGATCAAGGTACTTGGGGTTCATGGCAGCAGCCTGCAGGCAGACGTTCTTAGCGGCTTCAGCAAAAGCAGGGTTGTCAAGAACCTTGTTCATCTTAACGACAACACCGATGTTGCCCTTACCGTGAACGTAAGAAGCAGCAGCATTGTCAATGATAACAAAGCGGCGGATATTGATGTTCTCGCCGATGGTGAAGATCTTATCCTTCAGAGCAGCCTCAACGTCGAGTCCGCCCTTGAAGTCCTTCTTAAGCAGCTCTTCCACGGATGCGGGACGGGTCTTGAGGATGATGGCCAGCAGCTCATCAACAAATTCACCGAAAACAGCATTCTTCGCAGCGAAGTCGGTCTCAATGTTGACTTCGATCATTGCGGCCGTGTGCGTCTGGGGATCCAAAAGGATAGAAACAAGTCCTTCAGCGGCAATACGGCTGGACTTCTTTGCGGCAACGGCAAGGCCCTTCTCGCGAAGGATCTTGATGGCCTCTTCTTCATTTCCGTTTGCTTCTACGAGAGCCTTTTTGCAATCCATCATACCGATACCGGTTTTCGCTCTCAGTGCGGCAACGGTCTTAGCATTGATTTCCATGTTCAACGATTCCTTTCTTACTCTTCGGTTTTCTCTTCAGCGGCAGCCTCTTCTGCTACGGCAGCCTGAACCTCTTCGCTCTGCTCGGGAGCAAGAGCATCGTCGCCCTGATGTCCTTCGATGACGGCGTTCGCCATCACGGAAGCGATCAAACGGATGGCGCGGATCGCGTCGTCGTTACCGGGGATAACGTAATCGGCTTCATCGGGATCGCAGTTGGTGTCAACGATGGCGATCATGGGGATACCGAGCTTTTTGGCTTCGAGAACGGCATTTCTTTCCTTCTTGGGGTCAACTACGAAGATGGCGCTGGGCAGACCATCCATCTCCTTGATACCGCCGTAGTTCTTTTCCAGATCGGCGATCTCCTTCTTGTGCTCCATAACTTCCTTCTTGGGAAGCATATCGAAGGTGCCGTCTTCCTCAAACTTCTTGAGCTTGTTCAAACGGGCAATGCTCTTCTTGATGGTCTTATAGTTGGTCAGCATACCGCCGGGCCAACGAACGTTTACGTAGTACATTCCGCATCTCTGGGCCTCTTCCTTGATGGCGTCCTGAGCCTGCTTTTTGGTACCTACGAAGAGAATGGAACCGCCCTCCTGAGCGAGGTCGCGAACGAAGTTGTAGGCTTCCTCAACCTTCTTGACGGTCTTCTGGAGATCCACAATGTGGATTCCGTTTCTCTGGGTGAAGATGTACTCTGCCATTTTGGGGTTCCATCTTCTGGTCTGGTGTCCGAAGTGAACTCCTGCTTCGAGGAGCTGCTTCATAGAGATGATGTTGCTCATGCTTTTTTCCTTTCCGGGTTTTACCCGCCACAGCCCAAAGCAAAGACGGCAAAAATGCCGACCCTCTTTGCTCGAAAAAGGACCGTGTGTGAATTTATTTTTTCAAGCAATCATATCACAACGTAGTATGAATTGCAAGAATTAACCAAAAAATTTACAAAATGTTCATAGCTTTTTCGTACTCAGAACGCAAAAATGCCTTTGAAACGCCGACCGAAATGTGATCCCAAGGCAAAACCTCGTCGGGAGCAATCTCTCGATTCGCGTAAAAGTCGGAATCAAGTCCCGCTTCCGAAATGGCACTCTCCCAATTTTCCAGGGAGAAAAATTCATCCCAAGAATCGAATCGCTGTCCCTTCTCAAAAGCAAGGATGATGGCGCGGGAGAGCCTCCGATCCCCTCTTGCCAAGACTGCCTCTAGGCGGCTGGATCTCGCATCGTGCCAATGATAGCTGACCTTACGGGTCTTGATGTGATCTCGGACAAGCGACTGCTTGCGCTCAACCTCATGCAATGCGTTTTGACCTGCCCACTGAAACGGTGTTTGCGGCTTCGGGATAAAGCAAGAAACGCTGATGTTGACGCTGACGCTCTTTCCCTTCGGCTTGTTCGGATTTTGATAATACAGATCCACCACGCGTCCCGCGAGCCTTGCGATGCCGATCACGTCATCATCGGTCTCATTCGGCAGACCGTCGATAAAATAAAGCTTAACCGAGGTCATACCTGCCGAGAACACGTAATTCATCGTTCTGGTGATGTCCTCCTCCGTTACGCCCTTATGTATCACGTCGCGAAGTCTCTGCGTACCCGCCTCCGGCGCAAAGGTGAACGATCCTTTTTTCAGCCCCGGCACCTCGTCCATGATCTTTTCGGAAAAGCTGTCTACACGCATTGAGGGCAAGGAAAGGCGAACCTTTTCATCGGGACACCATTGCAAAAGGCGCTGACAAAGCTCGGAAAGCTCGGAATAATCCGAGATGGAAAGCGCGCACATAGAGATCTCCGGATATCCGCTTCCGGCAAAGGTGGCGCGAGCCAGCTCGTCGAGCTTTTCGGCGCTTCTTTCTCTGATCGGACGACAGGTCATACCCGCTTGGCAAAAGCGACAGCCGCGAATACAGCCTCGAAAGACCTCAAGCACCGTTCGGTCGTGAACCGCCTCAACGTGCGGAATCACAGGCTCTGTCGGATAAAAGGAATGCTCAAAATCCTTAACGATGCGCTTTTTGACGATCGATGGAACGTCATCGTATTTCGGCGCAAAGGAAGCGATCGTGCCGTTTTCGTGATACGTCACGTCATAGAGTGAAGGAACGTAAAAGCCGTCGAGATGAGAAGCCTCGCGAAGAAACTCCTTCTTCGTCATCCCCTTTTCCTTGCACGCTCGGTACAGCCGCATCAGCTCAGGCAGCGCCTCCTCCCCTTCTCCGATAGACATAATATCAAAAAAATCAGCAAACGGCTCGGGATTATTGGTGCAAGGGCCGCCGCAAAGCAGGATCGGGTCTTCGTCCGTACGGTCCTTGGATAAAAACGGGATGCCTGCCAAGGAAAGCATATATAAAACGTTCGTATAGCAAAGCTCATACTGAAGCGTAAAGGCACAAAAATCAAACTCACGGATCGGATCTCCGCTCTCGAGTGCATAGAGAGGGACGTTGTGCTTTTGTAAAAGCTCGCCCATATCCGGCCAAGGTGCAAAGACACGCTCGCACCAAACGTCATCCATTTGATTCAGAACACCGTAAAGGATCTTCATTCCGAGATTCGACATCCCGATCTCGTAAGTGTCGGGAAAGCAAAAGGCGACTCTCGTTTTACCCGTTTTATCCTTTACAATCTCATTAAATTCACCGCCGATATATCGGCCGGGTTTTTCTACCTGATCCAAGACAGATTGAAGTGCTTCGGGAATCATAATGAAATTCCTTTCTGATTTAATATCGTCTGAAGGTACTGACCTGTGTAGGATTCTTGACACTCCGAAACCTCTTCGGGTGTTCCGCAAGCGACAAGAGTCCCGCCTCCGTCACCGCCCTCCGGCCCGAGGTCAATGATGTGGTCGGCACGCTTGATGACGTCGAGATTATGCTCAATGACGATCACGGAGTTGCCCGCGTCAACCAAGCGGTCAAGTACCTGACAGAGCTTGTTAACGTCCTCGGAATGAAGCCCCGTCGTCGGCTCATCTAATATATAAACCGTTCTGCCCGTATCACGACGGGACAGCTCACAAGAGAGCTTGACGCGCTGTGCTTCTCCTCCCGAAAGAGTCGTCGAGGATTGGCCGAGCTTGATATAGCCGAGTCCGACGTCCTCCATCGTTTGCAGTTTTCTGGCAAGCGAGGGAATGGCGTCAAAGAAAATTCTTGCCTCGGAAACGGTCATATCCAAAACGTCAGCAATGGATTTTCCTTTGTATTTCACCTCGAGGGTTTCTCTGTTATAGCGCTTTCCGTGGCAAACGTCACAGTTAACGTAAACATCGGGCAGAAAGTGCATTTCAATCTTGACCGTACCGTCTCCCTGACAAGCCTCGCATCGACCGCCACGCAGGTTAAAGGAGAAACGGTCCTGTCCGAAGGAGCGCATTTTGGCGTCCTGCGTTTTGGCAAAGATCTGACGGATCTCGGTAAACAGTCCCGTGTAGGTGGCGGGATTGGAGCGAGGCGTTCTTCCGATGGGAGACTGATCGATCGCGATGACCTTATCCAGCGCTTCGATGCCCTCAATGCGCTCACAATCCCCCTCAACGGAATTGGAGCGGTTGAGATGCCTAGACAAATACGGATACAAAATACCGTTCACAAGCGAGCTTTTCCCGCTGCCCGAGACGCCCGTCACACAGACGAGCTTACCGAGCGGGATCGCAACGTCAATGTTTTTAAGATTATTCTGCTTGGCACCGTAGACCTTGAGAAAACTGCCGTTGCCGGCTCTTCGCTCATCCGGAACCTCAATGGTGCGCTTGCCGGAAAGATACTGTCCGGTCAAGGATCGCTCGCAGGCACAGATTTCCGCAGGTGTCCCTGCGGCTACGACCTCACCGCCTCCTATGCCCGCACCCGGACCGATGTCGACGATATAATCGGCATTTTGCATCGTCTCGGTATCGTGCTCTACGACAATGACGGTGTTGCCTGTATCGCGAAGCTTTTTCAGCGTGGCGATCAGCTTGGAGTTATCGCGCTGATGCAGCCCGATGCTCGGCTCATCAAGGATATAAAGGACGCCCATCAGACTCGAGCCGATCTGCGTGGCAAGACGGATTCGCTGGCTCTCACCGCCGGAGAGCGTTCCCGCCTTGCGGGATAGGGTCAGATAGCCAAGGCCGACGCTTCTCAAAAATTCAAGGCGCGAACGGATCTCTTTCAGAATCTCCTTGGCGATGATGGAATCCTTTTCGGTCAAAACCAGAGCGTCGAGAAATTCCAGTTCGGATTGAACCGATAAGGCGCAAAAATCGGAGATGCCGATGCCGCCGACGGTCACCGCAAGGATTTCATCCTTCAGGCGCTTGCCCTTGCACTGGGGACAAACGACGTCCTCAAAGAACTCCTCATAGTAGGAATCGTGAAAGGTCTTATAACGCTCGTTGATCTTGTTGATAACACCGTGGAATTTCGTGGAATAGTGCTGAAGGACACCGTTTTCCTTCAAAGGAACGACGTAACGCACTTCACCCGTCCCATAAAGGAGAACATTCATCGCCTCCTCGGAGTATTCACAAAACGGTGTTCTGAGATCAACGCCGTAGGGCTCGAGTGCCTGACGGTAGAGAATGCCGGACCAGTTGTCCTCTTTCATCGTCTTAAAGCCGTTGCATTGGATGCCACCGTCGGCAAGACAACGGTTTAGATCGGGAATCACGCGGCGAGGTGAGATCGTTTGCTTCACGCCAAGTCCGTCACAGTGCGGGCAAGCGCCGTAGGGATTGTTGAAGGAGAACATCCTCGGCTGCAGGGTGCCGATGCTGAAATTGTGCTCCTCGCAAGCAAAGGCTGTGGAATAAGTCGCGTATTTTTTTGGATCGTCCTCCCCCAGCTCAACAAGATCGAGCACGACGGAAGAGCCTGTCAGCTTTAGCGCCGTTTCCACCGATCCGGCAAGACGCGTCAAAAGATCGGAGCGCATCA
>JAZRZQ010000077.1:0-9922 GCA_045601445.1 Eubacteriales bacterium
TACTGCTCGGGCGGTTGCGCCGCCAACGCTTATCACGCAACCGGCTCGATTTTAGGCACCTACGAATACGGTTGTGAGCTGTTCCGCAAGCGAATGGAATGCGCCATTATGCTGGAAGCCTCAAAGGCGATCGAGGAATAAATGACCACACCGATCTACGATTTTTTGTGTCGCTATTCTCAAACGGATACCTCAAGGCTTCATATGCCCGGTCACAAAGGGCAAAGCTTTTTGGGGATCGAAGCGATGGATATTACCGAGATCTCGGGAGCGGACGTCCTATACCACGAAAGCGGAATTCTTCGAGAAAGTCAAAATAACGCCGCCAAGCTGTTTGGTACCGCGAAAACCCTCTATTCCACCGAGGGCTCTACCCTCTCCATCCGTGCCATTCTTCAGCTCATCTGCCAATACGCCGCGGCGAACGGCACCGCGCCGCTCGTTGCGACGCCGCGCAGCGCACATAAAGCGTTTTGGACGGGAGCAGCGCTTCTTGATCTTGCGGTCGATCTCATTTCAAGCGACGAGCAAAGCGGCATTTTTTCCGGAGGCATCAGTGCAGAGCAGGTCAGATGTTATTTTAAAGGCAAAAGTGAGCTTCCTACCGCCGTTTACCTGACCTCGCCCGACTATCTCGGGAATCTTTCCGAGGTGGAAGAGATTGCTCGTATCTGCCACGAAAAGGGTGTCTTGCTTGCGGTAGATAACGCCCACGGCGCTTACCTTAATTTTTTACCCGAAAATCACCACCCGATCGCGCTCGGTGCCGATCTCTGCGCGGATTCGGCACATAAGACGCTCCCCGTTCTGACGGGCGGTGCATATCTGCACGTCTCAAAAACCGCCCCCGCCTTTTTCGCCTCGCACGCTGAAAATGCACTTTCAATCTTTGCCTCTTCCAGCCCGAATTACCTCATTTTAGCCTCTCTGGATCTGGCAAATCGCTATTTATCCGAGCTTTCCAAGGAGACTCTTTCGGTGCTCTCGCAAGAGATCCACCTTGTCAAAAAGCGCCTTCAGCGCAAAGGCTTTTTGGTGATCGGGAACGAGCCTCTCAAGATCACGATTGCAACCAAGGCCTGCGGTTACGAGGGATTCGAGGTCTTTCGGTTCTTGCACGAAAACGGCATCGAGGCAGAGTTTTGCGACTCTGACTACGTTACCATGATGCTGACACCTCAAAATAAGCCGAACGATTGGAAACGCATGTGTGCTCTGCTGGAATCGCTTCCGATTCGCGAGCCCCTCTTGGTATTCCCACCAAAGATCCAAGCGCCTCCAAGGCCGCTTTCTCCGAGAGAGGCGATCCTTTCTCCCTGGGAATCCGTCCCGACCGAAAAAAGCCTTGGGAGAATCTGTGCCGCGCCGACGGTCAACTGTCCCCCTGCCGTTCCGATCGTGATCTCCGGCGAAGAGATCACACAAAGTGCGATCGAAGCCTTTCTCTATTACGGCATTGATTCCGTTAAGGTCGTTCTGTAAAAAAGGCTGTCCGATTCCCTCGGACAGTCTTTTTGCTTTTTTACACCATAGATTTCGGATCCAACAGCTCCTCAATGCGAGACTTGGAAAACAGCCGTCTCTCTTCCAGCACATCACGCACCGATTTTCCCGTACGGATCGCCTCCTTGGCGATAGCGGCAGCATTCTGATAACCGAGCTTCGGACACAGCGCGGTGATGACACCTACCGATCGCTCAACAAGCTCGCGGCAACGCTCTCGATCCGCTTCGATGCCAACGACGCAATTTTTCGTAAAGGTATTGATCGCCGCCGTTAAAAAGACAAGAGATTCGAACAGTTTATGATATAGCACCGGCTCGGCGAAATTGAGTTCAAGCTGTCCGGCTTGTGCCGCGAGCGTAATGGTCGTGTCATTTCCCATAACACAAAAAGCCACTTGACTGAGCACCTCAGGGATGACGGGATTCACCTTACCGGGCATAATCGAAGAGCCGTTCTGCTTGGCGGGCAGGTGGATCTCACCGAATCCGCAACGAGGCCCTGACGACATCAAACGAAGATCGGAAGCCATTTTCGTGAGCGTTACCGATAGGGTTTTTAATGCCGAGGAAACAAGCACAAACGAATCGAGATTCTGTGTACCGTCGATCCGATCCTCACAGGCAACAATCGGCAAGGATGAAATCTCGGCAAGCTTTTTCGGAAGCATTTCAACGTATTTCGGATCTGCGTTCAGACAAGTGCCGATGGCGGTACCTCCAAGGTTGACAAAGCGCATCTCCTCACGCGCAAAACAAAGACGCGCTCGGTCTCTCTCCAGAGCCTTAACGTATGCGGCGAACTCATCTCCCAGACGGATCGGAACAGCATCCTGCATCTGCGTGCGCCCCATTTTGATCACGTCTTGAAATTCTTCGCTCTTCTCTTTCAAAGCTTGAGCAAGCGATGCCAATTCCGTCAAAAGACGGTCAATCAGTCTGATTGTCGTCATACGCGCGGCAGTGGGAATGACGTCGTTTGTTGATTGACCGCGATTAACGTGATCGTTCGGGTGGACAACGGAATAATCTCCCTTGTGGCCTCCGAGAAGCTCGATCGCGCGGTTTGCGATCACTTCATTGGCATTCATATTGGCGCTTGTTCCCGCTCCGCCTTGGATCGGATCACAAAGAAACTGATCGTGCCATTTCCCCGCAATGATTTCATCGCAGGCGGAACAGATCGCCTCACATCTCACGTCATCGAGCTGACCGACAGAATGATTGCAAAGCGCACAGGTCTTTTTGATCTGTGCCAAGGATTCGATCAGTTCGCCGCGAAGGCGCAGACCGGAAATTTTAAAATTCTCATATCCGCGCAAGGACTGTACCCCGTAATAAGCATCAATTGGGATCTCTCTGGTTCCGATCGAGTCTTCCTCAATACGATATTCCATAACCCATCTCCTCGTTTTTTACGCAATGGTTTTTTCTGTCAAAAATTCTACATCACGGAACTTAATTTTTCAATATGTAATTCAGTTTTTGCCTATTCATTTTAATTATATTGTCATATCAATAAAAAGATATAACGCTCTTTTGTGATTTTCGTTTATTTTTTAATGTTAAAGATCCTACCTTCTTTTTCCAGCGAAGTATTTCAAAAAATTGCGATGATTTTTCCTATTTTTTCCACGACAAATCTTTACAAACATATATTAAAATGATATAATAATATAAATATTCACTTCTCAGACAAAAACACAACGATTTACCGAAACGGAATCGATTTTTCACAAAGAAAGGAAGGACCTTGTATGAAACGAAGATTTTCTGCAAAAACTTCGGTTTTCGATCGCATCCGCCCGCTTTGGCTGTTGCTCTCTTCTTCCTTGGTTCTCATACTTTTTGCCCTTTGTATTTCGCTTTTGTCAAGTCACTGGATCTATCTTCCCATCGCCATCAGTTTGCTTCTTCTTGAGGTTGCAATCCTGTGGATGACTGCGACCCTTTCCGCCAAGAACAGTGCTCACGATGTAGAAAAGCGTTCCATTCTCAATCGAATGACGCTCGATTTTCTGACTGACTTTGTCTCCCCCGTGGTCATTATGGACGAGAGCGGAGAGGTACTATGGAACAACAAGGCTTTTCAGTCGGCTTGCATGAATCAAGGCGCTCTGTACCGTCGGAACATCAACGAAATTGCCGATGAAAAAATCTCCCTTCGCAGACTGCGCGACGAGGACGCTTCAGAGCTGTTACAGCGTCCCGTTATCGCACGCCTGTCAGGAAACGAGTATCACGTTTCCTCTCACAAGATTGTCTCGGGCGGAAAGCTTTGCCTCGTTACGGTCTGGGAAAGCAGAGATGAGGTCAATCGCCTTCTCTCTACCCTCTCCGATCGCAATCAGGTCGTGGCATACATCGCCGTTGATAATTATTCCGAGGCAGCAGGCTTTTTGCAAGGCGGGTATCGAACCATTACCGCAAAGATCGCCATTCTCTTGAAGGATTGGGCGACGGAAATGAATGCGATCCTACGCGAGATCGAAAATGACCGTTACATCCTTTTATTCGAGGAGAAGCATCTTTCGGGTCTGACCGAAAAGCGGTTTGACATACTCGATCAGGTGCGCGAGATCTCCAAGGATACGGTTGAAATTCCCGTAACCATTTCCATCGGTGTTGCCTGCATTGACGCTTCCCTTCAGCAAAAGGAGCTTGTTGCACATCAAGCACTTGACCTTGCTCTCCAGCGCGGCGGAGATCAGGCCGTTTTGAAGCGCCGTGATAACGCCACCGAATATTACGGCGGCCGCACCAAGACCGTTCAAAAACGAACCAAGATCCGTTCCCGCATCATTGCCAACGAGGTAAAAAACCTGATGGAAAAGGCCTCGAACGTAATCATTATGGGTCACCGCTTTGCCGACCACGACTCGATCGGCTCGGGAATCGGTATGGCAAGATTTGCGCTGAACTATTGCCGAAACGTCAGCATTGTCGTCAACGTACACGATTCCAATCTCAAGGGCGTGTTTCAAAAGCTCGGCGGCCTTGCCGATTACCGCAACATTTTCATTGATGCCGCCGGAGCGCAGGATCTCATCAGTTCAAAAACGCTCTTAGTGATTACCGACGTCAACAACGTTCGCCAATTCGAAGCGCCGGAACTGTTTGAAAACATCGCAAACGTCGTCATCATCGACCACCACAGACAAAGCGCGGAGTTTGTCGTAAAGCCGACGATCACCTATATCGAGCCGAATGCCTCCAGCGCCAGCGAGCTTGTCTCGGAAATGCTTGAGCAGCAGCTTCCGCAAGGCTCTCTCCTGAAGGAAGAAGCCGAGCTTTTGTTTGCCGGCATTATCCTCGACACCAAGCAATTCGCCAACAACACCGGCCCGAGAACCTTTGCGGCGGCACATTATCTTCGCAGTGAAGGAGCCAATCCCGCAGAAGCGCAAATGCTTTTCCGTTCCGATTTGAACGATTTCAAACGCGAGATCAAATACGAGACCAATGCCTTTATCTACCGTGATATCATTGCCTTTTCCTACATTGAAGACAATGCAACACAGGAAGATAAGATCGCCGCATCCAAGGCAGCCGACCGTTTGCTTTCTCTGGAAGGAGTTTTGGCGAGCTTTGTGCTATGCAGCATTGATAACACCGTTCACGTTTCCGCACGGTCTTCGGGAACCATCAACGTTCAGCTGATAACCGAAAAGCTTCACGGCGGAGGCCATTTTGATATGGCGGGGGCTCAGGTCAAGGACGCCACCATCAAGGAAACCTTCGTTCAGCTCAAACAGGCGGTAGACGAATACCTCAACGAAACATAAGGAGAAGGATCATGAAAGTAGTATTAAAACAAGACGTCAAGGGACAGGGCAAAAAGGGACAGATCGTTAACGTTTCAGACGGATACGCCCGCAACTTTCTCTTCCCGAAGGGACTTGCCGCTCCCGCGGATGCCAAGGCAGAAAACGAATTAAAAAACCAAATCTCCTCTCAGGAATACAAGGCCAAGGTGGATCTGGAAAACGCAAAAGAGACCAAGGCTCGCCTTGAGGCCATTCAAGTCACGGTCAAGGCCGGTGCGGGCAACGACGGAAAGATCTACGGAAGTGTAACCAACGCTCACATTTCCGATTTGCTGGAAGCTCAGCACAAAATCAAGATCGACAAAAGGAAGATTACCCTCGATCCCGTAAAGAATTTCGGAACCTTCCACGCAACCGTAAAGCTCTCCTCCGGCATTTCGGCAGAGCTGAAGGTGGTTGTAGAGCCCGAACAAGGCAAATAATCAAACGACAAAGGAATTTTCAACATGGATCACGGTACTCAAACCAATCTTTCCGATCTTTTGGGAAGACAAGTCCCCTACTCGGTTGAAAACGAACAAGCCCTGCTTGGCGCTTTGATTCTGGATTATGAGAAAATCGGTGATATTACCGCAATCTTAAACGCCAAAGACTTTTATATTGAGGAACACCAAAAGATCTTTGAGGCATTGGTTTCTCTCTCTTTGGAAAACCACGGAATCGACGTTGTAACTTTGCTCTCACGCCTCGTGCAAAACGGAGTTTACACCGAGGAAAAGGGCGCGGCATACATTCGTCGTCTGGCGGAAAACGTGCCGACTCTCTCCAATCTCTACGATTATGCCAATATCGTTCACGAAAAGGCCCTGCTTCGAAGCCTCATCCATGCCAGCGAAGAGATCATTAAGGATGCTTATGCTCAATCCGAGGACACACGCGAGATCATTGACAAAGCAGAACAGCGCATCTTTTCGTTAACGCAAGGCGTCGTCAAGGAGGATTTCTCCCGTATTGACGAGATCATTCAGCAGTTTTACGTAGAGCTGAACGATTTGAGAAACGGAAAGGATCGTTCCGGCAATATTTTAACGTATTACGGCGATCTCGACCATTTTCTGGTCAGCATGAACCCTGGTGACTTTATTCTCATCGGCGCAAGACCCGGTATGGGTAAAACAAGCTTTGCGCTCAACATCGCGGCCGAGGTAGCAAAGCACCGCAAAGACAAGGCGGTTGCTATTTTTTCCTTGGAAATGTCGAAAACGCAGCTTGCCTCCCGTCTGCTTTCCTCGGAAGGCAGAATCGAAAGCCGGAGTCTGCGAGACGGCAACTTAAAGGAAGAAGAAATGTCAAGTCTCGCTTTGGCCGCCAGTGCCTTTGCGGAGACGAATCTCTACATTGACGATTCGTCCAACGTAACGCCGATGGAAATGCGAACAAAGCTACGCCGAATCAAAAATCTCGGACTTGTCATTGTCGACTACCTACAGCTGATGCACTCCGACGTTAAGACCGAAAACCGCGTCAGAGAAGTAGCTGAAATTACCAGAGCTTTGAAGATTATGGCCAAGGAGCTGGGTTGTCCGCTGATCGCCTGCTCCCAGCTTGCCCGTATGTCGCAGGACAGAAAGGACAAGCGTCCTCAGTTGACTGATCTGCGTGACTCGGGTGCCATCGAGCAGGATGCGGATATCGTTATGTTTCTTCACCGAGAAGAGTATTACAGTCCCGATAATCCCGACGTGCAAAACATTGCGGAGTGCATTATTTCCAAAAACCGCCACGGTTCTCCCGGCAAGGTAAAACTCCGTTGGGACGGTCAATTCACTCGCTTCTGGCCGCTCGAAAACACCTACGACCAAGAAGGGGTATGACGCTTTATGGCAAGCGATCTTTCCCTTGATTTTCTTAAATATCATCAGACGCAATCGCTTTTTTTGCCGAAAGAAAGAATCCTTGTTGCTCTTTCCGGCGGAAAAGACTCGGTATGTTTGTTTTCCCTGCTCTTGCAGCATTCCAAGGCCTTGGACATCACGTTTGCCTGCTGTCACGTGCATCACGGAATTCGCGGTGCTGAGGCTGACCGTGATCTCGCCTTCTGCAAAAAGCTTTGCGAAGCGAATCGAGTTGAATTCTACGAAGAACGCCTCGACGTTCCCTCGTATTGTAAAAAAGAGAAGGTCGGTTTAGAAGAAGGCGCACGAATCCTGCGGTACAACTCGCTTCAACGCATTGCAGAGCAATACGGTTATGATAAAATTGCCACCGCTCACACGGCCTCCGATCAAGCAGAAACGCTGTTATTTCGCATCGCTCGCGGGACAGGCCTTTCGGGGCTGTGCGGCATACAAAAGCAAAGGGGAAATCTCATTCGACCGCTTCTCTCTTTTTCTTCAAAAGAGGTAACGGAGTATCTCGAAGCTGAGAATATCCCGTTCATATCCGATTCAAGCAATGATGATATGGTATTCAGGCGCAATTTTATTCGCCGACAGGCCATCCCGACATTACAAGAGATTCATCCGGAAGCGGAACTGGCGCTGAATCGACTTTCTGAGCTTGCTGCACAGCAAATGGAATTTCTTGATTATTTGTGTCGCAAAACGGAAGCGGAGAACGGATTTTGTTTTTCCGCGGGAAGAGCACCGCTCTCATTGTTGCAGGCTCTTGCTTTGCAAAGGGAAGCAAAACCGCTGTTGCACCGTGCACTCTCCAAAATGACGGGAAATAAATTTTCCATTGATTACGAGCGTTTTTCCTCTTTTATTCCCTTATTAAAAGAGCCGATTTCGGGAAAAATATTTCAAATCGGCGGTGGATTTCAGTTTCGATTTTCAAACAATCTGCTGATTTTTGAAGCGAATGACTCCGATCGCAGGTGCATAGAGTATAAAGTGGAGCTTTCCATCGGAGAGAACCCCCTAACGATGATTGAAAAAAGTCTTGTTCTCTCGGAGAAAAAAATCGGGCCTGCCGAGAATATTAACAGAAAGCACTTGATTATTCATTTGGATTCCGATAAAATACAAGGAACGGTGTTTGCAAGGCCCCCCGAATCGGGCGACACCGTCTTCGCAAACGGAATGAACCGTTCCGTCAAAAAAATACTCCATTCCAAAGACTTTCAAAATATGGATCGGAAGCTAATTCCGCTGGTATGTGACGCTGAGGGCATCATCTGGATTCCCGGCTTCGGCCTTGCCGACCGCGTGCGTCCCGAAAGCGCTCTGTCTCACGTCAGTATGGAACTAAAATCAATCTCCGAACCGGAAGGATAAATATTATGACATCAATGGATTTTTGCAAGAACGATCTGGCACGCATTTATTTTAACGAAAAAGAAATCGGTGAAATGCTGACCCGTGTCGGTGACGAAATCACCGAATGCTACCGCGAAAGCATTAAGGTGCGTCCGCTGGTTCTCATCGGCGTTTTGAAGGGCTCGTTTATTTTTATCTCTGATCTGATCCGCAGGATCAATCTTCCCTGCCAAGTCCTGTTCTTGCGCGCCTCCAGCTACGGTGCTTCGACGGTCTCCTCCGGAAGCGTCAAGATCGATCCCTACGCCATTCCCGAGGATTTAAAGGGAGCGGACGTTCTTCTGGTCGAGGATATTCTTGACACCGGCAGGACTCTGAAGGCCCTATCCGACAGTTTGATGAAAGATGGTGTGAACTCCGTTAAGATTTGCACGATGCTCGACAAGCCCGCTAGACGCGTCGCACCGATCACAACGGACTTCGTCGGCTATCAGGTAGAGGATGAGTTTTTGGTCGGCTACGGATTGGATTACAATGAGAAATACCGTAATCTCCCTTACATAGCGATTTTAAAGCGTGAGATTTATTCATAATTATGCTCCAAAGGAGAACTTGTTAGGTAAATGAAAAAAAGCAACTATAAAATCATTATTTTTTATGCCATTTTGATTTTGGGTGTCATCGTCGTTTCGACCTCTCTGTTCACAATGAGTGCCGGAAACGAAATGAAATACAGTCAGATCCTCGATCTGTTTGAGAAGGATGAAGTCAAAACCTTTGTCGTTTCCCCTTCCGGCGAATTGAAAATTGAAACGACCGCCAAAAAGACCATTACCTTCGGGCTGCAGAGCATCACACAATTCCGAGAGGATATCAAAGACGACGTTGAGAAAAACTTGAAAAGACCGGACGGCGGCGGCAACCTTGAAAGCTATCATTACGAGCCGACCAAATCCAATCCTTGGTGGGTGAGTTTTCTACCCTACATTATCGTCATTGCCATTTTTGTCGGTCTTTGGTTTTTTGCCATGCGCCAGACCGGCGGCGGTAAGGGGGGCAGAATCAACTCCTTCGGCAAGGCAAAGGCAAAGCTGGGAGCTGACGAAAAGAAAAAGGTTCTTTTCACGGACGTCGCCGGAGCCGATGAGGAAAAGGAAGAGCTTCGCGAGGTTGTTGAGTTTTTGAAAAGTCCCTCACGCTTCCAAGAGCTTGGGGCAAAGATCCCACACGGTGTCTTGCTTGTCGGCCCTCCCGGTACCGGTAAAACGCTGCTTGCGAAAGCGGTTGCGGGCGAGGCAGGTGTTCCCTTCTACTCCATTTCCGGCTCTGATTTTGTGGAAATGTACGTTGGTGTCGGTGCTTCGCGCGTGAGAGATTTGTTTGAAAACGCAAA
>JAZRZQ010000078.1:0-3346 GCA_045601445.1 Eubacteriales bacterium
AAGCGACAGTGCGAAACGGAGATCGCCAAACGCGGCCTGATGTTCCACGACATGGGTCACGTCTGGACCGCTCATCCCTACGGAATGGTGACCGACGACCGCAGAGGCTGGAGAGACGGAACGATCAAGCTCCCCGAAGAGTGCAGAAAGTATATTGCTATGAGAGGCGGCGTCAGAGAGCTTTATCGCTCCGATCCCCTTTGGACCAACCCCTGTATGTCCCAGCCCACCGTTCGTTCCATTATGGCCGATGCCATCGTGGAATACGCAAAAAATCATCAAAACGTGGATTACCTTCACGTTTGGCTTGCCGACGGCACTCGCAACCATTGTGAGTGCGAGGAATGCGTCAAGATGCGTCCTTCCGATTGGTATATGATGATTATGAACGAGGTCGACGAGAAGCTTGAAGCCGCGGGGCTTGACACCCGAATCACCTTTATTGCCTACGTGGATACGATGTGGGCACCCGAAAAAATCGCGATCAAGAATCCGAAGCGCTTCTCGCTTCTGTATGCACCCATTTCCCGCTCTTATTGCTCCTCCTTCCGAGAAGATGATAAGCTCCCCGAGCCGCTTCCCTACGTTCGCAACAAATGGACAACGCCGGTATCCGCTCAAGAGAACCAAGCGCTTCTGAACGAATGGTTCCACCTTTGGAAGGGTGACAATTTCTGCTACGAGTATCACTTCTGGCGTCACCAGGTCTACGATCCCGGCGCAGTCTATATTGCCAGACGAATTTATGAGGATATTCGTGCGCTGAAGTATATGAATCTGAAGGGCATCGTTGAGGACGGCTCGCAAAGAAGCTTCTTCCCCAACGGCTTTGCCATCTACGTTTACGCCGAGACGCTGATGAACCGCGAAGCTGATTTTGATGCGATTACTGAGGACTATTTCTCTCACATTTACGGTGAAGATTGGAAGGAAGTTCTCAATCTCTTGCAAAGAATCAGCTCTGCCTTCGACTTTGAATTTGTCTCCGGCTACAAATCCAAGGATCTGCAGCGCTCTAAGTACTACAATCCCGAACAAGCTACCCGCCTTGAAACCGTTTTCGAGCTTGCGGCCGAGGAAAGAGCCATGGTTGAAAAGCATTTGAAGATGCCGAACCGTCCGCAAACCGTTTCTTGGAGATTGCTCGGCTACCACGCAAAATACATCGAGCTTTTTGCCAAGGCTCTGATCTGCAAGGCTAAGGGTTACAATTACAAAACCATCGAGGCCGTCAAACAGCTCCAAGATGAATTTGGCAAATACGAGCTTGAAATCGAACGCTACTACGATCAATCCAACACCATGCACGCTATGAGCGTCATCGTCAACAAGCCGACCTCCATTGTTTTGGAATAAAAAAGTGAAAACAACCTCAGTCAATGACTGAGGTTGTTCTTTCTTGCGGGATATCATAATACCGCGTGATGAGTTTTTACCGGAAAAGTCTCGCTTCTGATTCATTTTTCTGCTTTTCGTAGCAGAACCATTCCGTTGCGTTCGCCGGTATATACGGCATTTTCGGCCGCAATCTTACCTGCAACGATGACCCAATTCAGCCCCTTGGCTCTTTGAGACGGATCGGTAAAGCTTGCCTGATCGATGATGGTATCCGGATCAAAAATGCATAAATCCGCGTCATAGCCCTCGCGAACGTAGCCCTTGCCGGAAAGGCCGTAAACAAAGGCGGGCAAGGAGGTCATTTTTCGAATCATTTCGGGAAGGGGGACAACCGATCTTTCGCGAACGTAGCGACCTAACACACGTGGGAAGGTGCCGCGCAAGCGCGGGTGATAATAGGGAGTATTTTTGACAACAGAGGAATCGGTTCCGATCATTGCTCTTTCCCAGCTCATCACGTGCTCCACATCCGTTTCGCACATCGTAAAGTAGCAGGCAGAGCAACTTGGCTGGCGCTGTAAAATATCGAACAAGGTGTCCCAAACATCCTTTCCGTAAAGCTCTGCAGCCTGCGAAACGCGAAGCCCGTTAAATTCGGGAAAGGCCGTACAAGCATTGATCTGTACCCAAGAGAGATCGTTCTTCCACTTCGCAATGCCCCGCTGTTTCCATTTTTCTCTTAAGAGCGGGTTTTGCAGATGCTCCGACAAATGTCCGTCGCGGAACTCCTTTGGAATAAAGGTGGAGGAAAGTGAGGTAGACGAGGCGACGTAGGGATAAACGTCGCAATAGAGATCACAGCCGTCGGCAATAGCACGATTCATTTTTGAAACGGTCTCTTTCACCTTGCCGTGATTCCGAAAGCCGGAGGACTTATGATGAGAAAGCACACCGCGAACACCCGATTCACGCACGACGGTGATCCACTCGTCCACAGCTTCCAGAACGCCATCGGATTCGTTACGAATATGCGCGGCAGCAATCCCACCGTACTCTGCGACCACCGAAGCAAGAGAGATCATCTCATTGATGTCGGCAAAGCAACCCGGGGAATAGATCATTCCGTAGGAAATGCCGAATGCACCCGCCTCCATCGCATCACGCACCAAAGCCTTCATCTGCTCCAATTCCTCGGCGGTGGGAAGACGGTTTTCCATTCCCATTACGGCCTTTCGAATGGCACGGTGACCAGCGAGGACAGCAATATTCGCTCCTTGCGGTACGTCGGATGCCCGAGAGAGAAACTCGCTCATTTTAACCAGGCGTCCATCCCTGATGGCAGGACAAGGTGACGAACCGCATTGCCCGCCGATGGAAGTGGTAATTCCCTGCTCTACCTTTTCCTTTTGATCCGGGTGAGAAAGGATTGCCGAATCGGAATGGCTGTGGGAATCGACAAAGCCCGGTGTTACGGCAAGCCCCGTAGCGTCGATAACACGGTGAGCCTGTCCAAGTGAATGGCCGACAGCAACAATGCGCCCGTCAAGGATTCCGACGTCGGCAGCTTTGCCGTCCGCTCCGCTTCCGTCATATACCGTTCCGTTTTGTATAATCAAATCAAGCATTGCGTTCCTCCGAATCGTTTGCAAAACGAGTAAATTTAATTATTTCTGTAATTTTATACTAACATATTGGCATAAATATTTCAAGTTATTCTTATCATCGTGCCTTTCCCTCTCGAGCTTTGGGAAAAACTATTGACAAAAACGGGTAAATGTCGTATTATTTTCTTGTTTGGGGGCGTAGCTCAGTTGGGAGAGCGTACGGTTCGCATCCGTAAGGTCAAGGGTTCGAATCCCTCCGTCTCCACCAGAAAAGAACCCACATTTGTCTACGACAAGTGTGGGTTCTTTTCAATGAAATAAATCCCTTGCGGGATTTGTGAAATAACGCTTCGCGTTATGAAATAGCTGACGCTATGAAATACGCTGCGGCGTATGAGGGATTT
>JAZRZQ010000079.1:0-15736 GCA_045601445.1 Eubacteriales bacterium
CAAAAATAAGAATATTAAGTGATATTGTGAGACAGGTCTCACAGTGATATTTTGCGTTATCACGCAAAGTGATATTGAAACTTGCAGTTTCAGTGATATTATATTCGCCTTCAAAACTCGCGAAGCGAATATAACTTGGGCGTAGCCCGAATATAACTGCGTAGCAATATCACTCGCCTTTGGCGAATATAACTGTGGCACCTTCCTTACGGAAGGTGCCACAAGCTGCGTGCCGTTCTTATATTTTCTTATGCGCCCGTACTACCGAAGCCGCCGACGCCGCGGACGGTATCACCGAGCGCGTCGCTTTCTTGAAACTCCGCCTTTAAAAACGGAGCGATGACGAGCTGGGCAATGCGCTCACCGTTTTCGATCACCGCGCTCTCGGCGGATTGGTTGTAGAGGGCGACCATCACCTCGCCGCGATAGTCCGCGTCGATCACGCCGACCTTGTTGGCGGGGGCAAGTCCCTTTTTGGTCGCAAGACCGCTTCGAGCATAAAGAAATCCGCCGTAGCCCTGCGGAATTTCCAGAGAAAGACCCGTGTGAACCAAAACGGTTTCACCAGGGGCGATGACGATTTTCTCCTCGGTCAGCGCGTACAGATCCGCACCTGCCGCTCTCTCACTCCCATAGGTGGGAAGAATCGCACCCGAGGAAAGCTTTTTCACCTTGACGGTCATTGAAATACCACTCCTTTTTCCCGTGTTTGCAATCTCATTTTACCACAGCCTTTCCTTTGCGTCAAGAATTGCTTTTTTTTGAAAAAGCATTGACATCGCCGCAGGATGTGCTAAAATGGTTGCGGGAGCAACCGTTTCGATTGCAACGAATTTTTCGAAGGAGGAGCGCGATGTCATTATTAAAGCCTTTGCGGGAGCTGAACCGCAGATATATGCTCTTTCGCAACGGGCGGCTGGAGCAGTACGATCTGACCGGCTACCAAGGGTACTACATCACCGCGATCTGCAAGACGCCCGGTATCAGCCAAGAGGAATTGGCCGAGCTTTTGATCTTCAACAAATCCAGCATTGCCAGACAAGCGGCTCTGCTTGAGGAAAAGGGTTATCTTCTGCGGCGACGCAGTGAAAAGGATAAGCGAGTGCTTTTGCTTTTTCCCACCGAGAAAGCAACGGCGGCACTCCCCGCCGTTCACGCAGCGATGCGAGATTTCAGAGAATACATCACAGACGGCTTTTCCCAAGAGGAATTGGCTCTGTTCGAGCGTATGAGCCAAAAAATGAATTTGCGCGCCAAGGAGGTGCTCGCAGAATATGAAAAAGATTCTTGAATACGCAAAGCCCTTTCGCCTGTTTCTCCTTGTCACGCTTCTGATTAAAACCTTTGCGACGGTGCTGGATCTTCTGATCCCTTATCTGCTCGGAATGATCCTCGACGAGGTCGCCCCGCGCTGTCTGGACGGCAATCTGGCGCCGATCTTCTTTTGGGGCGGCGTGATGCTTCTGTGCGCCGGCGTGATGCTCTTCTTAAACGTGTACGCCAACCGCAGAAGCTCCCATTTCTGCAAGTGCGTGGTGCGCGATCTGAGAAAGGATCTGTACGATCGCATTCTCGCCCTTTCGGCGGCACAGACCGACCGTTTCACGATTCCCTCTCTCGTGTCGCGCCTTTCCAGCGACAGCTATACCATTCACGGAATGCTCATTACCCTGCTGCGCGGCGGCATCCGCTGTCCGATCCTGTTCGTGGGCGGCGTTTGCATCACGCTCATCACCGAGCCCGTGCTCGCGCTCTCGCTTTTGGTCACCCTGCCGCTTTTGGTCATCATCGTCACGACGATCTCCAAAAAGGGCATCCGACTTTACAAGGAAAAGCAGACCAAGGTTGACGCAATGGTCGAAAAGGTGCGAGACACCTTCACGGGCATCCGCGTCATCAAGGCGCTGTCCAAGACGCAATACGAAAAGGAAAGCTTTGAGGCCATCAGCGACGAGTTGAGCTTTTCCGAGGAAAAGGCGGGGCGGACGATGGCGATTTCCAAGCCCGTCGTTTCCCTCTTTTTAAACCTCGGCATGACGGCCGTGGTGCTGATCGGTGCCTGGCGCGTCTCCACGGGTGCGACCGCACCCGGACAGATCATTTCCTTTATGTCTTATTTTACGATGATCCTCAACGCGACGATCGGTCTGACCCGCATCTTCACGGTTTCCAGCAAGGGTGCCGCCAGCGCCGACCGCATCCGCGAGGTGCTCGAGGAGAAGGAAGATCTGACCGTCCAAAAAATGCCCGACTGTCCCTCCGACGCGTATATCGAATTTCGCGACGTCAGCTTCTCATACAACAAATCCATCCCTACGCTCAGCCACGTCTCCTTTTCGCTTCAGAAGGGACAGACGCTCGGCATCATCGGCTCGACCGGCAGCGGAAAGACCACGCTGATCCAGCTTCTCCTGCGCTTTTACGATCCCGACGAGGGGCAGATCTTGCTCGACGGAAAGGATCTGAGAAGCTATCCGAAAAAGGAGCTTCGCAAAAAATTCGGCGTGGTGTTCCAGCACGATTTTCTCTTTGCCGACCGCATCTGCGAAAACATCCGCTTTAACCGCGATTTGGACGAGGATGCCGTTCGCGAGGCGGCGCGGGACGCACAGGCCATAGACTTTATCGAGGCCAAAGAGGGCGGCTTCGACCACACGCTCACCTCGAAGGGCGCGAACCTGTCGGGCGGGCAGAGACAGGGCGTTCCCATTTCCCGCGCGCTGGCAGGACACGCAGACGTTCTGATTCTGGACGACGCCTCCTCCGCACTCGACTACAAGACCGACGCGGAATTGCGCAGTGCTTTGCAAAAGAACCACGCCAACTCCACGCGCGTGATCGTCGCACAGCGCATTTCCTCGATCCGAAACGCCGATCTGATTCTGGTTTTGGAAAACGGTGAGATCGTCGGTATGGGCTCTGACAGCACCTTGAACGAAAGCTGTGACGTGTACCGCGAAATTGCACATTCGCAGATGGGAGAGATGGCGGTATGAAGAAAACGAAAACCACTCCGAAAAACGTGTTTCTCCGATTGGGGACGTATCTGATCGCCTTCCGCGGCTCTACGATCCTCGCACTCGTTTTGGTCTTTTTGTCCAACATTCTCGCGCTGATCGGCCCGACCCTTTCGGGCGAGGCCATCAACGCCTTTCACTACGATCTGGCAACGGGAAAGGCCAACGTGGACTTTTCCGCCGTGGGTAGGTTCTGCTTTTGGATGGCGGTGTGCTATCTCTCCTCGGCGGCGCTGTCGTACCTGCTTTCCAACGTAATGATCCGTTTTTCACAAAAAATCACGCGCAGGCTCAGAAAAGAGGTCTTTGACCGTCTGGTGATGCTCCCCGTGGGATATTTCGACCGTTTGCAGGCCGGTGACGTCATCAGCCGTCTGTCCTACGACATTGACACCGTCAACACCTCGCTGGCCAACGATCTGCTTCAGATCTTCACCTCGCTGATTACCGTGGTCGGCGCCTTTTTGGCAATGCTCAAGATCTCACCCCTGATGCTTTGCATCTTTCTGATTACCTTGCCGATCTCGATCTTTTACACGATCCGAAAAACGAAGAAGGTGCGCCCGCTCTTCCGTGCGCGCAGTGCCAAGCTCGGCGAGCTGAACGGTTACACCGAGGAAAATCTTTCGGGCATCAAGACCATTCAGTCCTACGGTAAGGAGGATTCCTTCTCCCTGCGCTATCAAGGCAAGAACGAGGAGACCTCCGAGGCGGTGTATCAGGCAGACTATCAATCCGCAACCCTCGGCCCGAGCGTCAACTTCATCAACAACCTTTCTCTCTCGCTGATCAGCGTGACGGGGGCGATCTTCTTCGTCAAGGGCATTCTCGATCCCGGTGCGATCTCCTCCTTCATTCTCTACGGGCGAAAGTTTTCCGGCCCGATCAATGAGTTTTCCAACATTTTGGCGGATCTGCAAAGCATGCGCTCCGCCGCAGAACGCATTTTCACGCTGATGGACGAAGCCCCCGAAAAGGCCGACGACCCCGACGCAGTCGCGATGCCCGAGGTCAAGGGCGAGGTGGAATTTCGCTCCGTTCGCTTCGGGTACGAGCCGGACAAGGAGATCCTGCACGGGCTGAATCTCAAGGTCAAGGCGGGAACGACGGTGGCCATCGTCGGGCCGACGGGCGGAGGAAAGACCACGATCGTCAACCTTCTGATGCGCTTTTACGACCCAAATTCAGGCGAGATCCTGCTTGACGGCGTTCCGATTCAAAAGATTCGGCGCGACGATCTGCGGGGCGCCTTTACGATGGTTCTGCAGGAGACCTGGCTGATGGGCGGCACGGTGGCCGAGAACATTGCCTACGGCGCGAAGGATGCCACGCGCGAGAGGATCGTCGAAGCTGCCAAGGAGGCGGGCATTCACCGCTTCATTCTCTCGCTCCCACAGGGGTACGACACCAAAATGGAGGACGGCGGTCTGAACGTCTCCAAGGGACAAAAGCAGCTTTTGACCATCGCCCGTTCGATGCTCTCCGACGCGAAAATGCTCATTCTCGACGAGGCGACCAGCAACGTCGATACCCGTACCGAGATCAAGATCGAAAAGGCGATGCTGAAGTTGATGGAGGGCAGAACCTGCTTTGTCATCGCACATCGCTTATCGACCATCCGAGGGGCTGACGTAATCATGGTGGTCAAGGACGGAGACGTGATCGAAACGGGAACGCACAAAGAACTCCTGCAAGCGGGCGGCTTTTACGCTCAGCTCTATCGCTCGCAGTACCACTAAAAAGATAAAGAGGAAAAAAACGTATGAAAAAAATAGCCTTTCTTTTGGCTTTGAGCCTCTGTCTCGGCCTTGTCGGCTGTGTGCAGGAGAGCCCCGAGCCGACAATCGAGCCGACCACGGAGGAAAACACGGAGCGCAGGCTCGTCACAACCGACTACACGGCGGGAATGCTCTTTGGCGTATATTCGGACGATACCTGTGAGATTCTGGAACTGGATCCCGATTTCAACGGCACGTTTTTGGCGATCCCCTCGACCTACGACAATTACCCCGTCGTGGCGATCGCCGACGAGGCCTTTATGAACAGTCGCCTGACCGAAATTGATTTAAGCGTCTCTCAGATCCGCACGATCGGTGAAAAGGCCTTTCAGAATACCCTCATCAAAAAGCTCGTTCTGCCCGACACGCTGGAGCTGATCGAAAAGGAGGCCTTCGATAACTGCACGAAGCTCCAATCCGTTCACTTCGGCTCGGGACTGAAGGAAATTCAAACGGGGGCGTTTTGCTCCTGCTCGGCCATAAAGGAGATCACTCTTCCCGCCTCGATCCGCTCCCTGGGAGCGGAGGCCTTCGGAAATTGCAGTGCGCTGGAGAAGGTTACCCTGCCCGAGGGGCTTTGCGAGATCGGAGAGTGGGCATTCTGGGACTGTGAAAAGATCACGGAACTGAGTTTTCCTCAAACGCTGGAGCGCGTCGGACGCGAGGCGTTTCAGGGAACCTCGTGGCTCAAGGCACAGAGCGGCGAGACGAGCGTGATCGGAAACGGGGTTTTGATCGCCTACCGCGGAACGGCAAGTGAATGGACCGTACCCGAAGGGATTCTCTACCTCGGTCTTTCCTTTGCCGACACCTCTCTGACCCGACTTGTCCTGCCCGACAGCCTGCGGGGCATTTGCGAGGGCGCTTTTGAGGACAGCCGAATCGAAAAAGTAATCTACAACGGCACGTCGGAAGAGGTCAAGAGCGCGCTTCCACGCTGAAAATTCCTGTTTTTGAACAAAAAAATCGTACTGCGGCACTTGTACTTTCCCCGTTGCCGTGATATGATAAAATCACAAAAAGTAAAGCTCTTTTGGAGGGTATTATGAATCAACGCAAGGATATTTTCATTCGCAAAAGCAACGTTTTGGAGACCCTGCGCGCCGGAAAGATCGCCTGCTCGATCAAGGTCAACGTGTCGGGCATCGACGCAACGGAGATCGCGGCAATGAGCGGCTTTGACTGCGTTTGGACCTGTATGGAGCACTGTCCGCACGATTTGGAAACCATTAAAGCACAGGCGGCCGTTTGCAAAGCGCACGACACGGATCTGCTCGTTCGCGTTCCGCGCGGCTCTTACAGCGACCTGATCCGTCCTCTTGAGGCGGATGCCACGGGCATTATGGTTCCCCACATTATGAGCTATGAGGATGCCAAAACCGTCGTTCGCAATACGCGCTTTCACCCGATCGGCAGACGCCCGATCGACGGCGGCAACTCCGACGGAAAATTCGGTATGCTTCCCGCGGCGGATTATTTGGAGCAGTCCAACCGCAACAAGATGGTCATTTTGCAGATCGAGGATCCCGAACCGATGGAAAAGGATCTGGAGGCGATCTGCGAGCTGGAGGGCTACGACATTCTCTTCTTCGGCCCTGCCGACTACGCCCACGCGATGGGAATGCCCACAACCATCCGCGCGGAGGAGATCGTAGCAGCCAGAAAGCGCATTGCCAAGACCGCTCAGAAATACGGAAAGTTTCTCGGAACGGTCAGCGGTGCGGGCGAAGTGCGCGAGCTGATCGACGAGGGCTTCCAATTCATCAATCTCGGCTCGGACATCGGTGCTTTCATCAGCTTCTACCAAACGAAGCGTCAGGACTTCTACGCCCTATTGGATGAAATGGGAAAATAAACAGGTTTTCTGCGGAGACGGTGCTTTGCCGTCTCCGTTTTCCATATCATTAATGAAATTTTAAAATCCAAAAAAAGAATTGCGTTTTTTCGTTTTTTGTTGTAAAATGGTAAGGTAAACAGTTTGAAGCAAACCGAATTGCTTTTGGGAGGATATTATGAGAGAAATTCAGGCTGCAAAGATCACCGCGGCAGTCAAAAAGCTTTGTATCGAAGCGAACTGCCATTTGAGCGCCGATCTGAAACAATGCATCTGCGCGTTTCACGAAAAGGAACAGTGGCCGCAGGCAAAGGAAATCTTGGAGCGTATCATCGAAAACTACGAGATCGCTGACGAGCAAGACGTTCCCGTCTGTCAGGATACGGGCGTGGCTTGCGTCTTTATCAAAATGGGTCAAGAGGTTCACGTTGAGGGCGATCTGAACGAGGCCATCAACGAGGGCGTTCGTCAGGGCTATATCGAGGGCTACCTTCGCAAGAGCGTCGTTCGCGATCCGCTCGACCGCGTCAACACGGGCGACAACACCCCCGCTATGATCTACTACGACATCGTCCCCGGTGACAAGCTGGAGATCACCGTTGCCCCCAAGGGCTTCGGAAGTGAAAATATGAGCCGCATCGCCATGCTCCGTCCCTCCGACGGTCTGCAGGGCGTGAAGGATTTCGTCCTGCGCGCCGTGGAAGAGGCAGGCCCCAACCCCTGCCCGCCGATCGTGGTCGGCGTCGGTGTGGGCGGTACCTTCGACAAGGCCGCTACGATGGCAAAGAAGGCCCTTCTGCGTCCCGTCGATCAGCGCCACCCCGAGCCCTTCTGGGCCAAGCTCGAGGAGGAGCTTCTCGAGGAGATCAATGCACTGGGCATCGGCCCGCAAGGCTTCGGCGGCTTGACGACCGCGTTGGCCGTCAACATTGAAAAGTTCCCCACCCACATCGCAGGATTGCCCGTTGCCGTCAACATCAACTGCCATGTGACCAGACATCAGACGGAGGTACTGTAAATGAGCATTTCCATCAAAACCCCGTTTACGCGGGAGGACGCAAGAAAACTCAAGGCAGGCGACAGCTGCCTGATTACGGGTGTCATCTATACCGCGCGTGACGCCGCTCACAAGCGCCTTTGCGAATTGGTTGCCGAGGGCAAGCCCCTTCCGATGGACGCGAAGGACAGCATCATCTACTTCGTCGGGCCCACCCCCGCCAAGCCCGGTCAGGCGGTCGGCTCGGCAGGCCCCACCACCTCCTACCGTATGGACGCTTACAGCCCCACGATGATCGCTCAAGGTCAGACCGGTATGATCGGTAAGGGCAAGCGCGGCCCCGAGGTCATTGCGGCAATGAAGGAGCACGGTGCGGTTTACTTCGGTGCGATCGGCGGTTGCGGCGCGCTGTTGGCCAAGTGCATCAAGAAGGCAGAGGTCATTGCGTATGACGATCTCGGCGCCGAGGCCATCCGCAGACTCGAGGTCGAAGACTTCCCCGTTATCGTCATCATCGACAGCGAAGGAAATAACCTCTACGAGAGCGGCAAGCAGGCTTATCTCGACACGCAAAAATAAGAAAGCAAAAAAAGCAAGACCGAGGTCTTGCTTTTTTCTTGCTCTTGATTTACAATAGAGAGCGAAACAGAGAGCAAAAACCGCAAATTTTTGCACAAAATTGCGAAAGGAGACAAGATATGTCCGACCCTCGCCGCCACGAAACGCACCGAATGAAAAATCCGCTTCTGCCCTTTATTTTGCACGACAATCATCTGAAGGCAAGGATCGACCAGACCAATTGGCACGAGAATCCCGAATTTTTGCTCTGTCTGGAAGGCGAAGGAAGCCTGCAGTACGCAGATCGCAAGATTCCCTTTCGGGCGGGAGATACGCTGTTGATTAACTCCAACGAGCTGCACACCGTTTGTGCCGAGGAGTACGTGAGATATTATTGTCTGATCGTGGACAATTCGTTTTTCATTCAAAACGGCTTTGACGCGACCAAGCTTTGCTTTCAGGAATACGTCCGCGATCCTTCCTTGGAACAGGCGTATACCGAGACTGTGACGGCGATCTACACGGCTCGGCGTGAAAAAACACCGCTGGCCGTGGCCTCGGCCAGAAGCTCGGTTTTAAATCTGATGCTTTTCCTCTCTCTGCAATACGCCCGCCCCTCTCCCCTGTCGGTGACGAGCAAGGCCTCCGAGCGCGTCAAGGCGGCCACGCTCTACATTCGCGATCATTTTTCCGGTCCGATGACGCTGGAAGAGATCGCCGAGGCGGTCGGTATCACCAAATACCACCTCTCGCGCGAGTTCAAGGCCTTTACGGGACAAACGGTCTTTGAATTTATCAACGGAACGCGTTGCACAGAGGCTTGCCATCGGATCGCGATGGGGATGTCGCTGGCGCAAGCGGCCAAGGAATGCGGCTTTGAAAGCCTGCCGTATTTTTCCCGCACCTTTAAAAAGAAAACGGGCGAGCTTCCGAGCAAATACGCCGCGCGCCACCAAAAGAAGTAAAAAAAGCATCGCCCCGTCCTCGGACGGGGCGATGCTTTTCAGGACTGATCGGTTTCATAATACCAAGCGTAGGGATCATCCTTTGGTTTCTCCGGCTTGACCAAGGGATAGTCGCAAACGGGGCAGATCTCGGCATCGGCGCGATTGCGCGTGCCGCAATACAGACAAGGGATCGTGTCACTCTGCTTGGCGGGCAGGATCAGAATGCGCTCCCAGCCGCGGAAGTGATAGACGAAGTCACCGACGTGATAATCGTCAAGCTGATCCTCGATGGCAACCTTGCGGCGAAAGCGCCTGCCGCTTTCCGTGCGAACGACCAAATACAGCTCCACGCGACGGCCGACCGCCGCGGGACGCTTCGCGCCTGCGACCAGCGTAGCGTAGCTTCGCGTGCGAACGGAAGAGATACGGGTATCGGCCTGCACCTTCTCGATCTTAGCGCTCCAATCCGGCTCCAGCAGCTTCAGCGGAACGCCCGTGGCAAGGCAAAGGATCAGATACAGCACGACGTACAAGCGCCATTGATATTCCCCTAAAGCGCCAAAGAGCCGCTCGCCGCCGAAGACGAGAACGAGCGTTAAGAGCATCATCCAAACAAAAAAGCGAATCAACCGCGAGCGGATGCGTTTCTTTCGCTGGGCATCCAGCGCGGGCGGGAGTGTGATAGGCGGAATCATTCCTTTCCGTTCCCTTCCGGAATCACGACGGCTTGACTGCCCATTTCGGCATATCTTCGCTCGACGAGCTCCTTGCGATAATAGATCTCCTGTCCCTTGTCGGGATCAAGGACGTAGTAGCCATTCTCATCAAAGCCGACCAAAAGCACGCAATGCTCGTTGGATGGCCACTGATAATACGTGCCGTCATCAAGATACCAGCTCACGCCGGGAAAGGTATTGACCATCGCGATCGTGACCCAGATCAGAACGGGAACGTTGTTGGCGACGTATTTTTGGCACAGTTCCGGCAGAGGCACGTCGTAGAGCAGTTCGGAAAAGGACTCGTCCCCCGTGGCATTTGTGATGGCCTGATGGATGACGGGCGCCATACAGCCAAACGAGCCCCCATTCCGCGGGCTGCCGACAAAAAAGCGATTGGGATCGGGCCCTCGGTAGCGGCCGTTGACGTAGCCGAAGCGGTTGGATTTGGGAAGACAACGATCGACGAACTCGTCCTCGGAGATCTCGACGCCCGCAAAGCGAAGCGCCATCACCGCACTGATGGATTCACAGCCGGTGGGAAAGCGCGGATACTGATATAAACACGGGATGCCCGTGATGCGGTAATATTTCACGGCAGGAGAGGGCAAGGCTTCTTCGACGGTTTGCGTTTCGGTATTTTTCTCGTTCGTTTCCCGCGAAAGCTCCTCTAAAACGGGGAGAGTTTCACTCTGAGACGGCTTGGGCACACACGAAGAAAGCGAAACCAAAACGGAAAGGGTACAAAGCCACGCATACAAACGGCGACGACCGTTCATCGACACACTCCCCCTTTCTTTTTTCTTTCCGGCGCATTTTTACCATTGTACCACAGAGCAGGACACAATGCAACACAAAACGGCACGGAAGTTCTTTCCGTGCCGTTTTTTCGTTTTGGGATTACTTGCCGCCGAAAAAGCGCTTGAGTCCCTTGCTGAAATTCGCGTCGTTTGTGATCTTACCGAGCGCCCAAACGACGAGAATGATAAAGGCAATGACCAGGAAAATGCCGACCATTCCGACCAGCATCGTAGGAAGTCCGACCTTGAGGACGTTTTCGACCGTAAAGGTCAAGGCGGGTAACAGAAGCTTCATCATTGTTTCACTCCTCCTTCCTGATTTAAGCAAAGAGTGCGAGGATGAGGCCGCCTGCGATAACCGAGGCGATCTGTCCCGACACGTTGACACCGATGGAGTTCATCAAAAGGAAGTTCTGCGGATCTTCCGCCAAGCCCATCTTGTGAACCACGCGACCCGACATCGGGAAGGCGGAAATGCCTGCCGCGCCGATCATCGGATTGATCTTCTTGGACTTGGGCAAAAAGAGGTTAATCAGCTTAGCGAAGAGAACGCCGCCTGCGGTATCGAAAATAAAGGCGAACAGACCGAGGCCGAGGATGAGAAGCGTCGTCCAGTTGAGGAACTTGTCCCAAACCATCTGATTGGCAATGGTGATGCCGAGGAAGATGGTGATGAGATTGGCAAGCACCTTCTGCGCGGTCTCGGACAGAGAATCGAGCACGCCGCATTCGCGGATGAGGTTACCGAACATCAAAAAGCCGACCAGAGAGACGGATTCGGGAGCGACGACACCGGCGATCACGGTCAGAACGATCGGGAACAGGATGCGCGTGGTCTTGGACACGCCGGAAGCGGTGTTTGGCATACGGATCATACGCTCTTTTTTGGTGGTGAGAAGCTTGATGACGGGGGGCTGAATGATCGGCACGAGCGCCATATAGGAATAGGCCGCAACCATGATCGCACCCGTGATGTGGTGATCCGCACCGAGAAGCTTATTGGCAACGACGATGGCGGTGGGGCCGTCGGCCGCGCCGATGATACCGATGGAAGCGGGCTCGTTCGGAGCGCAGAAGAGGCAAGCCACACACATCGTAAAGAAGATGCCGAACTGTGCCGCCGCGCCGAAGATCATCAGCTTCGGGTTGGAGAGCACCGGCCCGAAGTCGATCATCGCGCCGATACCGATAAAGAGAAGCAAGGGGAACAGCTCGTTGCTGATGCCCGCGTTAAACAGCGTGGTGATGACGCCCTCCTCGGACACAGCGCCCGAAAAAGGAAGGTTGACGAGAATCGTACCGAAGCCCATCGGCAACAGCAGCGTCGGCTCCATATCCTTTTTGATGGCAAGGAAGATCAGGACGCCGCCGATGAGCCACATCACGACCATTTGCCAGCAAATATCGTCAAAATACTGAAAGAGAACGGAAAACTTTTCTAAAAACCCCATGATGATTTCCTTTCTTGATTATGCGATCACGCGAACGGAGATCGTTACTTTTTCACCGTTGATGTCCCACTCCTTGGCCGTATCGGAAAGCTGATCGGTCAAAGAAGAGGCGAGCGTATCGGCGCAGATCTCCTCCCGATGCTCCTGAGCCAGGGCATAGAGGGCGTCGTTGCCGGCAAGGGCGATCTCAATGCGATCGGTGACGTTGAAGTCGCAATCCTTACGCATCGTTTGCACCTTGCTGACGATCTCGCGGACAAGGCCCTCTGCGATCAGCTCAGGCGTAAGCTGAGTGTCGAGAACGACGGTAAGATCCGCGTCGGACACGGCAAAGAAGCCTTCCTTCTGCTCGTTGGTGATAATCAGATCCTCGGGAGAGAGCACGACTCTGCCGCTCGGCAGGTCGAGGGCGAGCGAGCCGTCCTCCCGCAATTCCTTCATCGCGGCGGAGCCATCCAAAGCGGGAAGGGCCGCGCGAAGCTCACCGAGCTGCTTGCCGAATTTCGGGCCGCAGGTCTTGAGCTGGGGCTTGAAGGAGTAGGAGAGATATTCGCCGACCTCGTCGCAAAAGACGATCTCTTTGACGTTCAGCTCCTCGCGGACGATGCTCTGGCAATCCTCATCCAGCACGGTCTGACACTTCACGATCATCTTGGCCAGAGGCTGACGGTTCTTACGGCCGCTGCCCGCACGGGCGGCTCTGCCGTTGACAACGATGCGAAGCACCTCGGCCATTTCCTGCTCCAATTCGGGGCGGATCCACTCCTCCCGAACCTCGGGGAACGAGGTCAGATGCACCGATTCGGCGGCGGCGGGATCGACGGAGCAAACGAGATTGCGGTAAATGTCCTCCGCCATAAAGGGGATCATCGGCGCGCTCATCTTCGCGGTGGTGACCAGCGCGGTGTAGAGCGTCATATACGCATTGATCTTATCCTGCGGCATACCGCTGACCCAATAACGCTCTCTGCCGCGACGGACGTACCAGTTGGACAGATCGTCGACAAAGCTTTGCAGGGCGCGGCAGGCCTCGGGAATGCGATAATTTTCAAGGTTCTCATCCACGCTCTTGACCGTCGTATGCAAGCGGGAGAGCAGCCAGCGATCCATCACGGACAGCTTTTCGTAATCGAGAGAATACTTGGTCGGATCGAACGAGTCGATGTTGGCGTAAAGCACGTAGAACGCGTAGGTGTTCCAGAGCGTTCCCATAAACTTTCTCTGACCCTCAACGACTGCCTTGCCGTGGAAGCGGTTGGGCAACCAAGGAGCGGAGTTGGTGTAGAAATACCAACGGATGGCGTCGGCACCGTAGGACTCGAGCGCGTCGAAGGGATCGACGGCGTTGCCCTTGGATTTGCTCATCTTCTGACCGTTTTCGTCCTGCACGTGGCCGAGGACGATGACGTTCTTATAGGGAGCGCGGTCGAAGATCAGCGTGGAGATGGCAAGCAGAGAGTAGAACCAGCCGCGCGTCTGGTCGACGGCCTCGGAAATAAAGTCTGCGGGGAACTGCGCCTCGAACAGCTCCTTGTTCTCAAAGGGATAGTGATGCTGTGCAAAGGGCATCGCGCCGGAGTCAAACCAACAGTCGATCACCTCGGGCACGCGGTGCATCTCCTTGCCGCAATGGGGACAGGGAATGGTGACGGAGTCGATGTAGGGGCGGTGAAGCTCGATCTCGTCGGGGCAGTTGTTCGAGAGCGATTTGAGCTCCTCGATCGAACCGATGCTGTGGCGATGTCCGCATTCACACTCCCAGATATTCAGCGGAGTGCCCCAATAGCGGTTACGGGAAATGCCCCAATCCTGCACGTTTTCCAGCCAGTCGCCAAAGCGTCCCTTACCGATGGATTCGGGAATCCAATGGATGGTGTTGTTGTTGGCGATGAGTCGGTCGCGCACGTCGGTCATACGGATAAACCAGGATTCTCTGGCGTAGTAGATCAAGGGGGTGTCACAGCGCCAGCAGAAAGGATAGTCGTGCTCGAATTTCGGTGCGTCGAACAAAAGGCCGCGAGAGGAAAGATCCTTGAGGACCTCGGGATCGGCGTCCTTGACGAACAGACCCGCAAAGGGAGTGTTGTCGGTCATATTACCCTTGCCGTCGACGAGCTGAACGAAGGGAAGATCGTACTCTCTGCCGACGCGGGCGTCGTCCTCACCGAAGGCGGGCGCGATGTGGACGATACCGGTACCGTCGCTCATCGTGACGTAGCCGTCGCAAACGATGTAGTGACCCTTTTTGTTCTGCTTTTCGGCAAGCGAGGCCGCGATCGAATACAGCGGCTCGTAGGCCTTGCCCTCAAGCTCGCGGCCAACGTAGGTCTCGAGAATCTCGTAGGGGCTCTGCCCGTCGGCAGCCAGCGGAGACAGCACCGCATCCAAAAGCTTTTTGGCCAGATAATAGGTCTTGCCGTCGCAGGCAAGCACCTTGCAATACTCCTCCTCGGGATTGACGCAAAGCGCGACGTTGGACGGGAGCGTCCAGGGCGTGGTCGTCCAAGCGAGGAAGAAGGCGTCCTCCCCGATCACACGGAAACGCACGACGGCGCTCTTTTCCTTGACGGCCTTGTAGCCCTGAGCCACCTCGTGAGAAGAAAGCGGCGTGCCGCAGCGGGGGCAGTAAGGAACGATCTTGAAGCCCTTATACAAAAGGCCCTTTTCGTAGATCTGCTTCAGCGCCCACCACTCGGACTCGATAAAGTCGTTATGATAGGTGACGTAGGGATCGTCCATATCGGCCCAGAAGCCGACCGTTCCGGAGAAATCCTCCCACATTCCCTTGTACTTCCAAACGCTTTCCTTGCATTTCTGAATAAAGGGATCGAGGCCGTACTGCTCGATCTGCTCTTTTCCGTCGAGGCCGAGGAGCTTTTCCACCTCCAATTCAACGGGCAGACCGTGCGTATCCCAACCGGCCTTGCGGGGGACCATATAGCCCTTCATCGTGCGGTAACGCGGGATCATATCCTTGATGACACGCGTTAAAACGTGGCCGATGTGAGGCTTACCGTTTGCCGTGGGGGGGCCGTCGTAGAACACGTAGGGCTCGCCCTCTCTGCGACTCTCAATGCTCTTTTCAAAGATCTTGTTTTCTTTCCAGAATTCACCGACCTTCTTTTCGCGGTCGACAAAATTCATATCGGAATTGACCTTCTGGTAAATCATGGATACCTCCTGATGTTTTTTCACAAGCAAGGCAGAAAAAAAGCCCCCGCCCAAAGGACGAAGAGCCAACCACCTTTGAAGCCGTACTTCATACGGACGTCCGATAACGGGGACACCGTCGACGCCTGAGCCAAAAGGGCCTCGGATCGCTGCTCGGGAGTGATTTTCACGCGGCGGTACTGCAAGGATCGCACCGGTTCCCTACTCTCTGAAAGCCCTTGCTCGCGCTACTCGTTCCGTCTTTGCCTTTACCTCAATAATTTAACATAAGAAAAAAGAAAAGTCAAGGAAAATAAGCCTTTTTGCTCAAATTCTATTGACAAACCGAATTTCCTCTGCTATAATGATTCCCGCAACTGAATATGGCGCCATAGCCAAGTGGTAAGGCAGAGGTCTGCAAAACCTTTACGCCCCAGTTCAAATCTGGGTGGCGCCTCCAAAAAATTCCGAAAGCTGATGCTTTCGGA
>JAZRZQ010000080.1:0-18955 GCA_045601445.1 Eubacteriales bacterium
GAGATCCGCAAGAACGGTACCCTCGTCGAGGCCTATACCTACGACGCACTCAATCAGCTCACCACCGTCACCAAGGGTGCGGATACTTGGACCTATACCTACGATAACGGCGGCAATCTGCTTTCCGTCAAGAAAAACGGCACTACCGAAAAGAGCTATACCTACGGCAACGCCAACTGGAAGGATCAGCTCACCGCGTTTAACGGGGAAAGTATCACCTACGATGCCATCGGCAACCCCTTGACCTATCGCGGCGGGATGGCCTTCACCTGGCAAAACGGCCGACAGCTCGCCACCGTTACCAAAACGGGCCTCTCGGCAAGCTACCTCTACAACGCCGACGGCCTTCGCACCGCCAAAACCGTAAACGGCACCACTACGCAGTTCTACTGGAATGAGGGCACGCTCCTTGGCCAGACCACCGGCAACGACACCCTCTACTTCTTCTATGACGACGCGGGTCTTGCCTACGGATTTACCCTGGGCGGCACAAGCTATTACTACGTGTTCAATCTCCAAGGCGACGTCATCGGCATCCTCGATGCCACCGGCACGCAAATCGTCTCCTACGAATACAATGCTTGGGGTGAATTGCTGTCTGTTACCGGCAATACCACTCTCGGCAATCTCAATCCCATTCGCTACCGCGGTTATTACTATGATGCCGAAACGGGGTTCTATTATCTCCGCAGTCGCTACTATGATCCCATTACCCAAAGATTCTTGAATGCGGATAATGTGGTGGCAGGCATCGGCAGCAACCTGAATGGTTATAATCTTTTTTCTTATTGTTTCAATAACCCTGTCAACTTAAGCGACGAGAGCGGAAATTGGCCGGGATTATCAAAAATAATAAATACAATCGTTGCAAAAACGATAGCTTTGGTTGGAACTGTTATCGAATCTATTACCAAGCGGCCGGTATCATTTCTAAGCGTTAAGTATGATGTTCCGTTATATGATCAAGAAAACACCAACCTATGTTGGGCATATTCGCAAACCATGGTAGAAGATTACCATTCTGGCACACAAAAATCAAAAGACGAAGCGGATGCAAGAGCTAAAGAAATAGCAATTTCTGTTCATGGAGCAGACGATTGGAATAAAGGTGGATGGCCCACAAATGTATCTAATCATTTAGCAGAAGTAAACTCGCCAGCTCCTTCCCTTGCTGAACTTTACTTCGCATTGCGAAAAAACGGCCCTATTTATGCATATTATGGGGGAAGTAGCGGTGCGCATCTAGTTGTTATTACAGGAGTTGATCTAAGACGCGGAATTGTATATACAAATAATCCTTGGAATGTTAGAGGTGTACAGACCTACGAGGATTTTCTTAATGGTTTTGCTGGGAAACCGTCTAGTTGGGATATGCCGTTTGGATTCTTGATTTATCCTGATCCGTAATAAGGAGTTTACAATGAAAAAAATATCGCCTTTATTGTTAGTTCTATTTGCTTTATTTTCATTAATTTCTTGCAAGGATGCAACACTGCTTTCAACGAATGATAATTTCGAAACCAAAGAATTCAATGAAACAAATAACCCCATGTCTATTGATGAGAATACTACCACCGAATGGAAAGAGGTACAGAAAATGACTGGCGAAAATAAACTTATTGTGGCCGGGAAAGAGCACCATCTTCCCGAAAAGCAAATGGTCTTTCAAGAAAGAGCGGATCACTCCTCCACGGTGGAATTGCCCTTTGTTACCGTATTGGAGTCATTGGGAGCCAAGGTTGGCCGATCGAGCGGTGAAGTGACCGAGCTGGAGTGGAACGGAAAAAAGTACCTGTTAAACAATGTCCGCGCCACCCTTGTAGCAGAGGGAACAAATTTCAACTGCATCATTCCGGCGCCCGGCAGTAAAGTGTCCCATCAAATCGTCGATGGTGTGTTTCTGTTAGATTGGGTTTCCATCCGAACAGTAACGGAGATGATGGGGATTTCAATCAAAGCAGAAATTGATTATCAAAACCATATCGTCATCATTGATAAAGCTTCGTAGGGGCGGGCTTGTTCCCGCCGCCTAGTGCTTCTTGAATTCGAACAAAAAAAGGTAGTTTTCACGAACTACCTTTTTTATTATCCCGGATAAAAAAATCAGCGAAAGAAACGATTCTTTCGCTGATGAAATATGATTGATTTAAAGAATAAAACTGGTATCTCCCGTCAGTAGCGCGAGGATGCCGCTGTAAATTCTTTCGGCTCTGGAATCAAATTCAACCTGCAATAATTCTGCTTCCTCTTTGTGATCGAAATACATCTTCAATTCAAGCAACGTGAATTTTTTGTTTTTGATTGCGCAGGTTAAATTGTATCCGTTGTGCTCGGGTTCGATTGTCGTCGTAACGTTACTGCCGTCTTTTTTAAAGGCGAGAAGTCTGGTGGCGCTTCTCATAATGCGCTCTTTTACAAATTTTAAAAGCGTATCCTCGACAGCGTGTAGCATTTCTTTGCCCAAGGGTGTGATGTGAAACAACTCTGTGTCGTTTTCGTCGGTTTCAGATGCAAAGGCACCATTCTTCACAAGCTGATTGAAGCACTCCGTAAAGACAAAGTAGTTGATTGATCCGTCCCAAACTATGATTTCCGAGATCGTTTGGAAGTCGTACGAGTCATCAAGCTCGTTGAGAAGATACAAAAGGAGTGTTTTAATTTTTTCATCATTATAAAGACGTTGTTGCATACGATGCTCCATCCCATTCAAGTTTTCTATATTATATCATAAAACGGAATAAATTTCAATTCACTTCCAGAAAATTCCACACATATTAAAAATAACAAATGACAAACTAATAGCGAGCCCAAAAGAAAAAATGAACGGGCGATGAGTTTAGACTCATAAATATATTTCCAATAAGGAGAATTACCATGGCAAGCAATAAAGCACTTGTTCCCGAAGCAAAGGAAGCTTTGAACCGTTTCAAGATGGAAGCTGCTTCCGAAGTAGGCGTTAACCTCAAGCAGGGTTACAACGGAGACCTCACTGCTAAGCAGGCTGGCTCCATTGGCGGTCAGATGGTTAAGAAGCTGATCGAAAACGCTGAAAACCAGATGAAGAACAGATAACGACTGTTCGGAAAAACTGCTACCAAGTGTAGCAGTTTTTTTCTTATCGGGTTTAGAATGAGCCCATTTGCTTTCGTGAATAATAAAAGTATCGGAGGTGGTGTGTTGTATAATAAAGTGGAAGTGTCGGGAATCAATACTTCAAGTCTTATCGTTCTTTCAGAGGAGGAGAAGGACAAGCTTCTCAAAGAAGCTCAGCAAGGCAACCGAAAGGCAAGGGAAGACTTGATTGCGGGAAACTTGCGCTTGGTTTTGAGCGTAATACAAAAATTCTCGAGAAGGTGTGACAGCGCGGACGATCTGTTTCAGGTCGGATGCGTGGGACTGATCAAGGCAGTTGACCACTTTGATCTTAGTCAAAACGTTCGCTTCAGTACCTATGCGGTTCCGATGATTATTGGAGAATTGCGGAGGTATTTGAGAGACAATAACATGATTCGAGTCAGTCGCTCCGTGCGCGATTTAGCCTATAAGGCGTTGGCGGAGCGAGATCTTTTAACGGTGCAGCTCTCTCGTGACCCAACCATTTCGGAAGTGACGGTAAAGGTAAATGAAAAAATCAAAAAGATGAACGAATCCAATCCGCAAGCCGAGTTATCTACGGTCACCGAAAAGGAGGTCAGCGACGCTCTGGATGCTGTCGTCGATCCCGTCTCTTTGTACGATCCCGTTTATTCTGACGGAGGCGACTCGATTTACTTGATGGATCAGATCTTCGATCATAAATCAAACGATGAGAATTGGATCGAAAATATTGCTTTGGGAGAGGCAGTTATGAAGCTGGGCGAGCGAGAAAAGAACATCCTAAATCTCCGATTTTATCAAGGGAAAACGCAAATGGAGGTCGCAAGTGAAATTGGAATCAGTCAGGCGCAGGTTAGTCGATTGGAGAAGGGCGCTTTGGAACGCATTCGTAGAGAAATGTGACGGAAGGCTTGCTTCATTGATATTTCAAATGATATTACTTGGGTATTATAAAGCAACCTTTGTATAACAAGAAACAGCGCAGGCGTTTTGCCTGCGCTGTTTTAACGTAGAAATTATTTTTTGAGAGCGATCGCTTCTTTTGCCTTTGCAACGATGAATCTGGAGGAAAGACCGAACTCGTCGATAAGCTCTGCGGCCTTGCCGGACTTGCCAAAGCAATCCTTAACTCCGATTCTCAAAACGGGAACGGGGCAGCTTTCTGCAAGAGCTTCGCATACGGCGCTTCCGAGACCGCCGATCACGTTGTGTTCCTCGGCAGTAACGATGCAGCCGGTCTTTTCTGCAGCATTTTTAAGAATCTCGCGGTCGATCGGCTTGATGGTGTGAATGTTAACCACAGCGGCGGAAAATCCCTGAGCCTTGAGCTCGTCTGCGGCCTTGAGAGCTTCTGCTGTGCAGATGCCGGTGGATACGATGGTAACGTCAGTTCCTTCGCGGAGCTGCTGTCCCTTGCCAATCTCAAACTCAAAGGTTTCTTCATCATTGACTACGGGAACGGCAAGTCTGCCGAAGCGCAGATAAACGGGTCCGTCGTAATGAATCGCGGCATATACCGCAGCTCTCGCCTCAACGGCATCACCGGGGTTGATTACGACCATTCCGGGAATGGTTCTCATAATGGAGAGGTCCTCGTTGCACTGGTGGGTAGCACCATCTTCGCCAACGGTAATACCTGCGTGCGTTGCACCGATCTTCACGTTCAGATGGGGGTAGGCAACGGAGTTGCGAACCTGCTCAAAGGCTCTTCCTGCAGCGAACATTGCAAAGGAGCTGGCAAATACGGTCTTTCCTGTGGTAGCAAGACCTGCGGCTACGCTGATCATATTGCCCTCGGCAATGCCGCAGTTGATGAAACGATCGGGATAAACCTTCTTGAAGTTTGCGGTTTTAGTGGATTTCGAAAGGTCGGCGTCCATTACGATGATGTTCTCGTCTGCGCCAAACTCGGCAAGGGCATCGCCGTAGGCTTCTCTGGTAGCAATTTTTTGACCGATTTCGTATTTCTTTTGAAGTTTCATAATAGTTTCCGTTCCTTTCTGATTAGTTCAAAGCGGCAAGGGCAGCCTCAAGCTCATTCTTGGCAGTCTCATACTGTTCTGCGTTCGGTGCATTGCCGTGCCAGCCGGCGTCATTTTCCATAAAGGATACGCCCTTACCCTTAATGCACTTACAGATGATTGCGAAGGGTTTGTCGCTATTTTCTGCCTGAGCAACGGCTTCCTCGATTGCGTCAAGGTCGTGTCCGTCGATCACAGCTACGTCCCAACCGAATGCTGCAAACTTGGCGTCGATGGGGGTGGGGTTCATAACCTTGGTAATGTCACCGTCGATCTGAAGACCGTTGAAGTCGATAAAGGCGGTGAGATTGCTGAGTTTGTAGTGTGCGGCAAACATAGCAGCTTCCCAAACCTGACCTTCTTCCAGCTCGCCGTCGCCGAGAACCGTGTAAACTCTGTAATCCTTCTTGGAAAGCTTCGCACTCAGAGCGATGCCGCAAGCGGCGGAAATGCCCTGACCGAGAGAACCGGAGGACATATCAACCCCGGGAATGTGCTTCATATCGGGGTGGCCCTGGAGAATGCTTTCCTTGTTGCGGAAGGTTTTAAGCAGCTCCGTGGAGAAGAAGCCACGTAAAGCTAAGGTGGCATAGAGAGCGGGGCAGGTGTGACCCTTGGACAAGACGAAACGATCACGATCTTCCATTTTGGGATTCTTAGGATCGATGTTCATTTTATCAAAATAGAGATAAGAAAGGATCTCGGCGATCGAGAGAGAGCCGCCGGGGTGACCCGAGGATGCGCTGAAGATTTCTTCCAGTGCACCAAGTCTGATTTTGGTTGCAATCTTTTGGAGTTCAACCTTTTTTTGATTTTCCATGTTTTTTCCTCCGATAATTAGTCGTTTGTACTTATGTACAGTTGATCTATCAAATCTGCTATACAGCCTTCGGCGTGATGGCAGAGATGAAGCTTTGAAATCGCCTTGACTTCATCCAAGGCATTGGCGGGAGATGCAGGAATATCGACCTGCGTGAGAATTTCAAGATCGTTATTAAAATCTCCGACACCGACGATCGTGCGATCCGGAAACATCTTTCTTAAATGAGAAAGAGCACTTCCTTTGTTGACTCCCTTAGGTAAAATCTCCGATAAGGTATCGCTTGAAGTGGTGACATCAAACATCGGATATTGATCCAGGATAGAAAACAGATAGTCGGTCAAATTCTTTGTTTCATCCGCCGGCGCATTAAAGCAAAGCTTGTGCCAGGACAGATGGGAAAAAGAGGAAAGAGGACCTTCCATCATAATTCCGGTGTAGTTTTTGAGTCTATCGGCAATAAAAGGCGAGTAGTAATCCGAGATGAAGCCTTGTTCCGTAGAAATTCGGTAACCGACTGACGGAAACCGATCTCTGATCGTTTGGATCAGGTCGGTCAATGCTTCTTGATCCACCTTCGTTTCGTGCGTTAAAGTCTTCGTTTGAAAATCATAGAGATAGGTTCCGTTACAGAGAATTGCGGGAACCGACGCCACTTCATATGCCTTAGGATAGGCAATGGTTAGGGCGGGGGCGTCTCTTCCGGTAGCAAAAGTGAACGCGCCGCCATTGCTGATAAATTCCTTGATTCTGTTTACGTTGCGCGGCAAGACGGCAGCTTTTTGGCCAAAAAACGTCCCATCCATATCCGAGACGATTAAATATTTTTCAAACATGAATCGCTCCTAAGAAAATCTAATGTGTTTTGGAAATATGCGGGCAGGGGAGAGTCAAAGTAAAGCTCTTTTCCGGTAATCGGATGCTTGAATCCGATGATCTTTGCGTGCAGGCATTGGCCGGACAAGCCAAGCGTTTTTCTACCCGCAGCATAGACCGGATCGGCAAGCACCGGAGAGGAAATTGATTGCAGATGAACGCGGATCTGATGAGTACGACCCGTTTCCAAGGTTAATTCAACGTAGGTATAGCCTTGAAAGCGCTCTAACACTTGAAAATGCGTGATTGCATCCTTAGCGTTTGGTGTCCCGATCGGATAAGCAGCCATCTTTTTTCGATCGTTTTTACTGCGGCCGATGGAAAGCGAAATCGTGCCGTTGTCGCTCTTTATATTTCCGTAGACGATTGCGTGATACTTGCGCGTAAAGGTATGATTTTGAAACATTTCTGAAAGGGCATTGTGTGCGCAATCGTTTTTTGCAACGATCAAAAGTCCGCTGGTGTCCTTATCAATGCGATGAACGATACCGGGTCTTAACTTACCGTTGATGCCCGAGAGCGAATCCTTGCAATGAAACAGAAGTGCATTGACCAGTGTCCCATCCGGATTGCCGGGGGCAGGGTGTACGACCATGCCTTGCGGCTTGTTAATGACGATGATGTCGTCATCCTCGTAAAAAATGTCAAGAGGTAGATTTTGAGGCTGCGCGTCGATTTCTTGATCTTCCGGAAGATGAAATGAAACTACGTCTCCGCTTTTTAAGAGAAAACGCTTACTTCTTCTTTTGTTATTAACAAGTACGGAATCTGATTCAATCAGTTGAACGACTCTGGTTCTGGAAAGACCGGATTGTTCAGCTAAAAATTGATCTAATCGCTGTGCATCCTTTTGACAAACGAAAGACTTGGTATTACGGTCATCCATCGCGTTTCTTTCTTTCGGCAAGCTTAGCTTTATATTCGCGAATCGTTTCAAGAACAATATACAAAATCATAATACACGCACCGACGGTGATAAAGCTGTCCGCTATGTTGAAGATCGGAAAATCAACAAAATCGAACCGAAGAAAATCGATCACGTATCCGAGAAAGATTCGATCAATCATATTACCGATTCCACCACCGGCAAAAAAGGAAAGGGAAACCACAATAAGAGGGGAGCGCTTTTCTTTTCTCGTCAGGAAGAAAAAGACGAAGATTAGAACGATAGCGACGATCGAGACGGACATAAATACCCATCGGTGATCTTCAAGCATTCCCCAAGCTGCACCGCGATTTTCGTGATAGTGGAAGGACAAAACGCCGTGAATAAAGGTGTGTGTCGCACCACCCTGCAAAAGCTCGGCGGCAAAATATTTCGAAATTTGGTCTAAAACAACGATAAAAAGTATGATGAATCCTACAATCATATTATTACCTAATAACAACGAATAGGCCGCAAGATGCGGCCTGAATCATAGCTTATATTTTAGAATCGGACAATGGATTATCTTTTTCGGTCAGGATTGAAACCTCAGCGGTTTCAAGAACTTCTTTTTTTGCTTTTTCAAAGGATGCGTCAGAAGCCAAAATCTCATCGGCATCAGGCATTTCGTCCAGCTTCATTTCCCGAATCATTTCAACGTGAGCCACGTAGTCCTGATAAAGCTTATGCTGAAAATCAATTGCCGCTTTGCGAAGTTTGGCGATGTTTTCCTTTTCTGCTTCAGCCTTCTCCTTTGCCTGAGCGATGATCTCGTCACAACGCTGCTGCATTCTTTGATCGATCTCGGCGGCATCCTTCTTGGCGTTATTAACGATGGCTTCCCCAAGCTTTTGAGCCTTTAAAATGGCGGATCGAATGGATTCTTCCTCACCGGAGAGCTCGGAATACTTTGCTTGTAACTTCGCCAACTTCTGTTCAAGTTCAGAAGCAGACTTATAAGCTTCGGTATATTTCTCGATCAGAAAATCGAAATAATCATCGACCTCGACGGGATTATAACCGCGAACGGAGCGAGAAAACGTTTTATTCTTCAATTCGTGAGGAGCGATCATATCAAGCCAATTCCTTTCATAGATTCACTGCCGGCAGGATCAATGCCACAACGCTTAAAAGAAGATATGTAACCATAAAAGACAAATCGATCGGCAGAGAAGCAAAAAAACTGCTTTTATCCATTATGTTTCGGATCGGGACAATGATTGGCTCGGTTACACAGAAGAGAAAATGCTCAAGTTTCGTTTCCTCCTCAGCAGGAAACCAGGAGAGGATCGCTCTGGCGAACATCATAATCTGGAGTGCTGAAAGAATGAGTAGAACTGCGGAAACGATAATATCAATGAGATATGCCAAAGCTTATTCTTTCGCAAAAGACTCTTGACTTGCGCTCAACTTCTCGCCGGAAAGCTCAACGTTGCTGGGGGTAACGACATAGGTGTTCGTTGCAACCTTTCTCAGATCGCCGTTGATGGCGTACGCAACACCATTAAGAAAGTCAATGAGTCTGCGAGCAGTATCTTTATTGGTCTCTTCAAGGTTGAGAAGAATGGTCTTGCGATCGACAAGATAATCTGCAATCTGGGTAACGGTCTCAAGCTTTTCGGGCTTAACAACGACCATTTCGATTGACGAGCCGCTCGAAACGCTTACGTTAGCAGATCCTCTGGTATCGATTTCAGTTTCGGTTTGCTCTGCGGTCTCGAAATCGGTCTCTTCGTTTTCGAATTCGTTGTCGTAACCGTTGTTTTCATCTTCCATATCAAGCATTCTGTTGAAAAAGTTCTTAATTCCCATTTTAAATTCCTCCAAATATTTGTGCTTCTATCATCGAGTTCTCTCACCGAAAGCGGCTGTTCCGATCCGCACGAGGGTGGAACCGCATTCAATGGCAATTGCATAATCAGAGGACATACCGATCGAAAGCACAGTCATATTACTATTATCTATTTTTTTGTCGGATATGTCAATATATAAATCCATAATTTTTCGAAAATATTCTTTTTGTGACGAAATCGTTTCTAATTTAGGCGGGATCGCCATCAATCCGCAAACCCTGATATTTGAAAATTTCCGGATTTGAGCCAGAAACGGAATCACCTCATGGACGGAAAGGCCGGATTTGGATTCCTCATCGCCTAAATTAACTTCGCAGAGCACATCCATAATCTTACCGACCTTTTTGGCTTGCTTGTCGATTTCGGCAGCAAGGGACAGTCTGTCGACCGAATGAATGAGATCCACTTTATCAATAATGTACTTAACTTTGTTGGTTTGAAGTGCGCCGATAAAGTGGATACTGACGTTTTCTTTATCGATCGAGTCGTATTTTGATAGAAGCTCCTGAACGCGGTTTTCACCGATATACCGAATCCCGAGCGAGATGGCAAAGTTGATCTCGTCAGGCGTTCTTGTTTTTGTGGCAAGAAGAAGATCTGCTTTTTGCCCATACGGGCTCTTTTCGGCTGCGAGCTCCATTTCTTCACGAATTCTAACAATGTTGCTTTCAATTTCGATTGCTTTTTCCGGCGTTAGCGTGGGGTAGCGATCAGTCGAGTAACTTTCCAACATATAGATCCTTTCCTTCAACAATGACTCGGTCGTACCGAGAGAGGTATTCTTTAGCATTTTCATCGTTTGATGCTTTTTCTCTGCTGAAATATTGCGAGTTAGAGGAATATACAATATCAACCTTACGGAATGCAACGCTGTTCCCGTCGATAATATACACGCCTTGAATACCGTCTGAAAGACGAAGAGCAGAATGCGGGAAGGTCAATCCCGTGATTTTTTCCTTGATGATGCGTATGGACTGCTTTCTGGAATAATCAAAATCCTGCGGAACTTCTTCGATTAAAAACACAAGAACAACTTGATCGGTGTCGGTTTGGGTAATTTTTCGTTCGATCTTAGCATCCAGAACGTCGCCCGAGGAGTACAAAAACGTTACCGGATAGGTCTCGCCGACTGCAAATTCATCGGCTTGCTCGGAATCCATCTCGCAAAGCGCAAACCAATGAAAATCGGTAATAATTTTCCCGATCGCAAGATCGCTAACCTCTTGCGGAGATTTTGAGATTAGTTCGTGATAGGAATCGACAGTTAAATTTTCAATTGCCTGCGGTGTAAATATGGATTCATATCCGTCAAGCAGGGTTGAAAAGTACCCCGGATTTTTTGCATATACGGAGCAAAGGGGATTCTGCAGAGAAGAGGTCAAGGCTTCTTTTTCTTTCTTTAGCGACTCAATGCGTGAATCAAAGCTCTCAGTATCGGACGTGATGATCTGTCTTTTATTGTAATTGATAAGCAGATCCTCTTTATGCTGCTTGGCAAGAGAAATATCATCCTGTGTGATGCTGCGATGTATCTTAACCAAGGAATTATAGATCTTCGCATCGATTTTTGCAACGTCGGAGGTTAGATAACTGGTATCAATAGCTGATCGCTCGAGAATCTTGATCTTTTCATCAATTTTTTTGATTTTTTGCTGAAGGTCAACGCCATGAGTGTCGGAAAATACGGTTGCGATGAGCTGGTTGGTGCCGATTTTTTGTACCTCAGAAACAGAATAAGTCGTGATTCCGGACTGCTCCGCGTATATCAATGATTCGTTCCTTGCCAAATAGCACTCACGTTCAACGACGTCGTCAATTTGATGTACTTCCGCAAGCTCGAACGTGACGTCCTGCGTCAAGCCCGAGATAAGCTGAATGATGATATACACAATGATAAATCCGGAGAGAAGAAAAATGGCAAGGTTTGCAAGTAGGCGCTTTGCTTTCATCGATTTCCTCTTTTTTCTACAACTGGCTCCAGATGCTTAATCACTTCACCGAGTGGATCCGGACAGGTGTCCATTTCCACAGTCAGCGCATCATCGTAGCGACGAAACCAGGTAATTTGTCTTTTGGCGTAATTACGTGTTTTTTGCTTTAATCGTGCAATGCATTCCTCGAGTGAGGCAGATTTTTGAAAATAGGGAAGAAGCTCCTTGTAGCCGATTGCTTGAGCCGACGTATTATCGGATAAATATCCGCTCTGAAGCAGGTAGTCTGTTTCTTCGATCAAACCGTTTGCAAGCATTTCGTCGACTCTTTTGTTGATTCTGTCGTAAAGCACTTGACGATCTCGATAGACCAAATGAATTTTAATAAAAGAAATGTCGGATGGAGTCTTATGTGATGATTTTCGGAAGGAGGTCAACGTGCTTCCGGTACTGTAGAAAACTTCGAGGGCTCTGATAATCCGTTTCTTATCCCTTGCGTGAAGGGAGGAAGCGGCTTCAGGATCGATCGAAGACAGCTCGTCAAGCAAGGCTTGTCCGCCAATTTCCTCATATCTGTCCGAAAGTTTCTCGCGAATACGGGGATTTGTTTCAAATTCACCAAAATCGGTATTATAAAACATAGCATCAAAATAAAGCCCCGTACCACCCGTCAGAATCGGGAGCATATTGCTTGATACGACGTCATATATTGCTTGTTTTGCCATCCTTTGATAATCGTAAACGGAAAACGGGGTATCCGGTTCGCAAACATCGATCATTCGATGCGGAACCAAAAGCATCTCTTCCTTCGTCGGTTTGGCCGTTCCAATATCAAAACGGCGGTAAATCTGCATGGAATCGGCAGATATTATCGTACCGCCAAAATGCTTGGCAACCTCAATCGCCATGGAAGATTTACCGGATGCCGTCGGGCCAAAAATCGCAACGCAGGGAATCATAAGATCATCATCGCATCGCCAAAGGAAAAGAAACGGTAGCGCTCCTTGACGGCGTGCTTGTATGCAGTCATCGTGTGATCGTAGCCGAGAAGAGCGGAAACGAGCATAATCAGCGTGCTTTCTGGCAAGTGAAAGTTGGTAATCAGACGGTTGACGATCTTGAATTGATAACCCGGATAAATAAAAATGTCGGTGTTTGTGTCGTTTTTGACCAAATTTCCGCAAGCGTCAAAGGCGCTCTCCAGCGTTCGACAAGAGGTCGTGCCGACGGCGACGATTCTTTTCTTGTTTTTCACGGCGTTAGCGATGATCTCGGCGCTTTCAAGCGGTACGTGAAAATACTCACTGTGCATCGCGTGGTTTCGGATGTCATCTTCCTTCACGGGACGAAACGTGCCGATCCCGACGTGAAGAACGATCGGAGCAATCAAAACTCCCTTTTGTTTTAGCGAGTCAAGTAACGAATCGGTAAAGTGCAGACCGGCTGTCGGAGCTGCCGCTGAGCCGTTGATTTTGGCATATACGGTTTGATAGCGATTTTTGTCGCTGAGTTTTTCCGTGATGTAGGGAGGAAGAGGCATATTGCCGATCTCGTTTAAGAGCTCAAGAAACGTTTTATTTGCAGGGTGGTGAAACTTTATAACTCGATCGCCGTTGTCTTCAACGGAAAGTATCTCCGCAGTTACCGCACCGTCCCCGAGAGAAAACAATTTTCCGGGCTTTGCCTTTTTCCCCGGTTTGACCATACAGTACCAAACGTCAAGCTCCTTTCGTCGGAGCAGAAGGATTTCAAGCGGAGAATGCGTGTTTACGTCACAGGCGAATAGTCGGGCGGGAATCACTTTGGATTCATTGATGACAAGCACGTCACCGGGTGACAGATAATCCTTAATATCGGTAAAGCTGCGGTCGGAAAGAGCGCCGGATCGGTCAGCAACCAGCAAACGGGATGCATCTCTCGGTGTGATGGGCGTTTGTGCGATGAGCTCCTGAGGAAGCACATAATCATACGACGATTTTAACATCAAGCGATCAGAAAACATAGAAAATCCTTAAAAATATTTGACATTCCAATTTGAAAATGGTATGCTATCAAGTACATAAAACGGCAAAATAATTATACTACATATCACATTGAATTTCAACACATTTTTAAAATTTGAATGATTGAGGTGCAAAAATGAATCGAGTCTTATTAAGCGGATGCGGCGGCAGAATGGGGAAGGTCGTTGACCGAATCTGTCAGGATCATCCGAAAATGAAAATTTGTGCAGGTGTTGATCCGACTTTGCCCAACTGTTCTTATCCCGTTTATGCTGACTTCTCGTCCGTAGATGAAGAGATTGACGTCATCATCGACTTTTCCTTCCACACAGCCATCCGTCCTTTGCTTTCGTTTGCGCTTGAAAGGAAGATTCCCGTTGTCATAGCCACCACCGGTTTTGATTCCGAGGAGCTTGATCTGATTTCGAACGTCGAAAATCAGATCCCGATTTTCCGTTCCGCCAATATGTCTCTGGGTGTGAATTTGATCTGTATGCTTGCAAAGAAGGCAGCGCAATTACTTCCCGATTTTGATATTGAAATTATTGAAAAGCATCACAATCAGAAAGTTGACTCTCCCAGTGGAACCGCCTTGATGATTGCGGATGAAATTTGCTCGGCGCTTCCGAACGAAATGAGCTATCTTCACGGCCGAAGCGGGATCTGCGGCAAGCGTACGCGTAACGAGATCGGCATTCACGCCGTTCGCGGCGGTACGATCGTCGGCGAACACGAGGTTCTGTTTGCAGGCGAGAATGAAACCGTTACGATTTCGCATTCTGCTGCTTCCCGCGAAATTCTTGCAAACGGTGCAATCTGTGCGGCCGATTTTATGATCGGAAAGCCTGCAGGCCACTATTCGATGAAGGATATTTTTCAGCTCTGATATAAAATAGAGAAAGCCGACACATGGTCGGCTTTCTCTATTTTGAATAATCAACGTCAACTTGAATCACGCAGAAGTGATTGTTGTGGCGCTCGAGCACTTCGGAGCGGATCATCTTGCAAACGTCCTGTTCCGGGATCGAGAAGTTGATCGGCATCACCAAATCGAAAATTAAATTGGTGTGATCGCTTCCGTGCACAACACGAAAGTCGTGAATGGAAAGATCGGGCGAAATCCTTTCGATGATCCCTTCAATCTCAAGCTTTAAGCTTCGGGTAGCAGGATTATCGTAGTCAATCGGATCATAGTGAATCACAGCATTGCAGCCAAGCTTATCCTGAAGCGCAATTTCCGCATTGTCGATTGCTTCGTGAACGTCGAGCACGGACATTTGACAGGGAACCTCTGCGTGGAGCGATACCATCACTCTGCCGGGGCCGTAATCGTGAACGATTAAATCGTGAATGCCGACAATCGGTTCGTAGGAAAGGACGATCGTCTTGATCTGATCTAAAAACTCCTTTTCGGGCGGCTGACCGAGAATGGGAACGAGCGTCTCCTTGGCAGAACGAAAGCCTGCGAAAAAGACGAATCCCGAAACCAATAGTCCGCAAATGCCGTCAAGGATGTAAATACCCGTCGTATGGGATACGACTGTTGATATCAAGACAACGACTGTTGCCAAGGAGTCGCTTAAAGAATCCATCGCTGTGGCAAGAAGGCTGCCGGATTTGACCATTTTCCCGTATTTTCGGTTAAACGACCACATATAAATCTTTGTTAACACCGAAAGCACAAGGATGATCAGAGTTAAATAAAAATACTTCGGATCGGGTGCACTGGGCGATATGATCTTCATAATTGATTCCTTGGCAAGCTCTATCGCCATATAAATAATGACGACGGAGATCGCTAAGGCGGAAAGATATTCGATCCTTCCGTGCCCGAAGGGATGCTCGGGATCGGGTTTTTTAGATGCGAGCTTTACACCGAAATAGGAAATGATCGACGAACCGGAGTCAGACAGATTGTTAAATGCGTCGCTGCGGATGGCAATGGAACCGGTGAGAAGACCGGCAATGAATTTAAAGGCGAACAGCACAAGATTGAGAATGACACCGAATGCCGAGCAGACGGCAACGCAATGCTTTCTGTAGTTGGCAGCCTCCTCGGGGGTCGGCGCTGTGCTTTGCTTTTTTATAAAAAGGGAAATCATATCAGTTGTCCTGCTCCAACGCTTGACGCAGGGCAATAGCAAGCTGATCGGCACAAGAGGTCGATTTAAAGCCGCAGGTATTGCCACGAAGCTTTGCCTCAACGTCAGCGGGGGACATTCCTTCTACCAATTTAGACAGAGCCTTGAGGTTTCCATCACAACCGCCGAAGAAAACGACGTTGCGAATTTTACCGTCCTCAATCTCAAACTCTATCCTCTGTGAGCAGGTGCCCTTTGTTCTGTATTGATATTTCATAATGACTCCAAAAATTGAATTTTTTCCATTTTAACACATTTTATTAAAAAATCAAGTTCATTTTTGACTTCGGCAGCACGGTGTGCTATAATGCGAAAAAAGGGAGGTGAGTCACAGAATGAGAAAAAGATGTTTTGTTGCCGCATTATGCCTTGTTTTGCTATTTTCGTCATGCTCTGCTATCGAGCCAAAGCAGCATTCCGTCTTTGCGATGGATACTTATATGAGTATAACCGCCTACGAAAGCAAAGACGAGGCGTGTGAGCTATTTGAACAACTCTTACTTGAGTACAATAAACTGTGGGACCTTGATTCTTCTGATTCTGAGCTTTCAAAATTTAATCAATACCGTCATCCGGTTTATCTTTCTCCGATGACCTCCTCTTTGTTGGTACAATCGCTTGATTTATGTGAAAAAACGGGCGGTGCGCTCGATATAACGCTTCTACCCGTCACCGAGCTTTGGGGTTTTCGTACCGATGCTCCCGCCATTCCGGATTCGGGAAAAATTCAGCAGGCTCTGCTTTGCTGTGGATATGAAAGAATCCACTTGACGGAAAAAGGGATCTCAATGGATCCGAATACAAAGATTGATCTCGGCGCTGTTGCCAAGGGCTTTGCCGCCGATCAAATCGCCGAGCAGCTCAAGCAGATCGGATGTAACAGCGCGGTCATCTCTCTCGGGGGTAACGTTAGAACAATCGGCACAAAGCCGGACGGATCACCATGGAACGTTGCGATTCAAAATCCTCTTGATGAATCAACCCCTTTCGCTACGTATCGTCAAAGCGGAGACGTTTCAATCGTTACCAGCGGTTCTTATCAACGAAACTTTATTGAAAACGGAGTGCTGTATTCACATATTATTGATCCAGTGAGCGGCTTTCCCGTGCAAAACGAGCTTGCATCCGTTACCGTTTTTTGCGAAAGCGGACTGGTTGCCGATGCCTATTCAACCGCGCTGTTCGTGATGGGGGAAGAGAAGGCGATCGAATTTTATAAGAAGGAAAAGAATTTTGATTTCCTGCTGATCCGAAAGGATGGCACTGCGATTGCAACGAGCGCAATCAAGGATCGCCTCGCTATTTCAGATCCAAATCAGATCATAACGTATATTGATTGAGGTTACCGTGAATTTTAAAAAGAATCAGATTTTAGACGTTGACATCGAAGAGGTCAACATGATGGGCTTTGGCGTTGCAAAGGAACAAGGAATGGTTATTTTTGTTCAAAACGCCGTGACCGGCGAGAGAGATCGGGTAAAGCTCATAAAATGCACCAAGAATTACTGTGTTGCAAGAATCGAGGAGGTTCTAACCCCTTCCGATATGAGACAAGATCCTCCTTGCCCCCATTATAAGCGTTGCGGAGGATGCTCCTTTCAGCATATCTCGTATGAATATGAAAAAACAATTAAGCGGAATTGGGTTCGCAGATGCTTAAATCAGAGTGGTCTGTCCCACGTCGAAGTGCGCGAGGTTCTTTCGGTTGACAAGATCTCTCGCTATCGAAATAAGGCTCAATATCCAATCGCAAGAGACCGAGATGGAAAGATCGTGGCAGGATTTTACTCTCAGAAAACACATACGGTTTGCCCAATTGAGGATTGCCTGATTCAAGAGGAATCCTTTTCCTCGGTCTGTCAATTTTTTTGCCGTTTTCTCCAAAATCACGGGATCGAACCGTATTGTGAGAAAACTCGCGAAGGACTTGTCCGTCATCTTTATTTGAGAATCGGTAAAAAAACGGGTGAAATGATGGTCTGCGTTGTGTTGAAGTCAGATCATTTTCCCGAAGAGGATCTTTTCGTTTCTGAATTAACCCGTCGTTTTCCGACCATCAAGAGCGTCGTCTTTAACATCAATCCCGAACAAACGAACGTTATTTTAGGGCCGACCAACCGCCTTGTTTTCGGTCAAGATCACATTTCGGAAATTCTTTGCGAAAGAAAGCTTCTGCTCTCTGCATCATCCTTTTTTCAGGTAAATCGTGATGCCGCAGAGCTATTATATAACACTGCTTTTAAAATGGTGTCTCTTTCCGAGTACGATCTCATCGTCGACCTATACTGCGGAATCGGATCGATCGCTCTTTGCTCAGGCACCAATGCTCCGATCATCGGCGTTGAAATTGTTCCCCAAGCAATTGAAAATGCAAAGCGTAATGCAAAAATTAACGGCATTCAAAATGCAAACTTTCTTTGCGGCGACGCTTCGCTTGCCTTTGAAAGCATAGACACTTCTGAGGCTGAAAATCCGCTTCTCATTTTGGATCCCCCGCGAAAGGGCTTGTCCCGCGAATTAGTTGATGAGATTTGTGCAAAAAAATTACCCTCGATTCTCTATATTTCCTGCGGGCCGGATACACTTGCGCGCGATCTTGCCCTCTTTTCAAAAAACGGTTATCATTTTGACTACGTTCAGCCCGTCGATCTCTTCCCGAGAACGTCGCACGTCGAAACGGTAGCATTATTAAGTCGGAAAATCGACGTGCACAAAATGAATTTGAATTCTTCTCCGTTTGAAATGATAAAGAGTGGAGAGAAAACAATTGAACTTCGTTTGTATGATGAAAAGCGTCAGAGAATAAAAGTTGGTGACAAGATTGTTTTCACCGATAATACAACCGGCGAAACACTTAATACCACAGTTGCGAAATTGCATAGGTTTAATACTTTCAATGAATTATATAAATCGTTACCATTGTTGAAATGTGGTTATACCACCGAAAATATAGATAAAGCAACTCCTACCGATATGGGGCAGTATTATTCTGTTGAAGAACAGGAAAAATACGGAGTTGTTGGTATTGAACTTTGCCGACCTAAAGAAATTACAGACGAGACCGCAGTTCTGCTGTCAAGAAGATAGTTTAAACTTATGAGGCTTAGAATATGAAATTCAGGGAACTCGATAACATTGAAGATATCATCAAAAGATTTGTAGAACGTTTCATTATGTCCTGGGAAGAATTTCAAATTAAACACAAAGAGTTTATTGATAATATGGCAAAAAACAACCATTTGGTTGATTTTGACTTTTATGAGCAATCTTATTTCTGGGACAGAATAGA
>JAZRZQ010000081.1:0-8455 GCA_045601445.1 Eubacteriales bacterium
AAAAAAAGACAGCCGCACGTGAGCGGCTGCCTGTGAGTGTAATGCGTTGTCAAACTTCAGTAGTCCCTTTCAGGGACGAAGCCTGTATTAGCCCCTTATAGGGGCTGTGCAAGCCACCGGTTCAACCGGTGGTCTTGACTACAGGATCTCGTCTCGCCAATAAGCGCGGGTGTAGGCTTTGTTGCCGTGCCGATCCGTCACGCAAATGCGAACGAAGGCTCGGTCCTCCCACTCAGGCATACATTCCTTGATCCAGCGCGTCAGATCAAATTCCGCTTCGCACAGGGGTACGCCCTCTTGTGCGATGACTCTTTGCCCCATACGGCAATGAGCCTGCAGATGGATGGTTGCCGCGTCGGAGCAGGTGACGCGAAGGACGTTGCGATCAAACGTCAGACTGTAGATCTCGGGGCCGGTGGAAGCGTAAAAATCACCTCTCTCGAGGGCGGCGATGACGCTGCGGTAATCGAGCTTTTCCGCTCCGATCATAATCCAGCCCATTCCGATTGCTCGGGGCGTGTGCGTATCGTCAACGGCGATGGGGAAAAGTCGGTTTCCTTCCTTGAGCATCTCCTGATAGACGTGGTTGGTTTCGCTGTCGTATCCGAGAAGATAGCATTCCGAGTTAAAGACCTCCACGGCCCAGATGCCCTTCAAGCCGAGGTAGTCGGATGCCTGCTGCATCGACCAAATCGGATGATTATAGGTCACCAGAAAGCCCTTTTCATTGGCCCTTGCGATGATGCGGTTCATTTGCTCGAGGTCGTATTCGCGCTCCTCAAAGCCGTCGCAGACGATTTGGTCCGCGTATTTCGCCACCTTCGGGCGATATTTTGGGTTGTAGATCTGCCAACGGTTGTTCGGATCTTTGGCAATAAAATTGAAGTGGTAGGTTTTGGAATGAGAGAAGGGGAGATCCCATTGATTGGTCAGCATCTCATAGCCGGTCAAAACGACGAAATTCTCGTCCGTTAATTCCTGATGCGTAAAGCAGGTCTCGTGATCGGTCAGCGCAAGCACGCTGTAGCCGAGCTTTTGATAGCGTTCCTTGAGTTCTGCCGGAGAGAGCTTTCCGTCGTCGACGTTGGAGTGGCAGTGAAGATTGGCCTTATAAAAGGGCGTTGTGGGGAGAAGATGCTTCATATTTCATTTCCTTTCTGATCCTTCTGAAATGAGAGCAGAATAAAGGACAGGATACTGATGGCAACCCAAGATACGAACATCGGAACAAAGTTGCCGTTATCGTTGAAAAAGCCGTAGACGGCCGAGCCGATTCCTGCGCCGAGATAGGTGGAAAAGTCGGTGATGCCGCTGACGGAGGAAACCATATTTTCCTTGGCAAAATGAAGTGGGAACATAGAGAGCATAGAGGAATTGATGATGGAGATCAGCGCGTAGATCAGACTTAAACAAATTGCGGATAACAGCGGAGAGGCAGGGTTGAGACAGAGGATGCCTGCCAGAACGGCACATCCGATAAAGGCGATTTTCGAGATCAGATTCTCGCGCCTGCCGCTGAGGCGATAGCACAGCGGATACAGAAAGCGCCCGATCATTCCGACGGTCGGGATCAAAAGCACGAACAGCGCCGATTGTTCCAAGTCGATCCCGAAACGGCTGACGAAATAAATGGCCATCCAGGCACCGATGTTATCCTTGATGATGCCGTGAAAGAGCGCAGGCATCAGCATTCCTCGGATCTTTTTGTTCTTCAGCAGAGTCTTAAAGGGGAAGAGTGCTTTCGTTTGGTTGGGTGTCTCGGGCAGAGAGCGAAGTGTGGTGGCCGTGGCAAGGCCGAGCAGAACGGTAATCGCACCGGGCAGAAGGAACGCGGCTCGCGTGCTGATCTTCTCGACCATCACGGTGCTCAGCACGATGCCGGCGATGTTTCCGACCGATACACTGGAAACGAGGATGGGCGCTTTGCGATCGGCTTCCTGTTTTCCGTAAAGGGCGGTCAGGGCACGAAGGAGCGAGCTCCAAAGCATTGACTGCGCGTAAGCGTTTGCACTCCAAAGAAGCAAAATCAAAAGGTAGCTTGGCATCGTCGAGATCAGGAGGTTGGCAAGGCCGGTCATCCCGAGTCCCAAGCCGATCATCAGCCAAGGAGCTACCCTGTCGCCGATCATTCCGTTACAAAGCCGCCCGATGGCGTAGACAACGAAAAATGCGCCGCCGATCATGCCGTATTCACCGGAGGTCAGCGTTCCGTCTCCGATCATCACGGGGGAGGCGATGGAGAGATTGAGGCGTGCGGCATAAATAAAAACGTATGAGACGTAACAAAGGGCAAACAAAAGACTCTTGCGTTGCGTGGGCTTCATTTTCGATCCTTTCTGTCTTGCGGCATTCATTTCAAACAAGGAAGATTGTAGCAAAGAATCGGATTCGTGTCAAGAAAAACGATAACTCAAACGGATTCAGGCTTGATTACGGTGGTGGGATGTGATATAATTTGGCAAACGATTGCGATCGAAAGGAATCATTTGAATGGAAGAACGCATTGAGAAAATTCTCTCCAAGTTGTCTTTGCACGAAAAGATTGCTTTATGTCACGCCAATTCAAAGTTTTCTTCGGAGGGGATCCCGTCTCTGGGCGTCGAAGAGCTGACCATGAACGATGGCCCTCACGGGGTGCGTGAGGAAAATCACCGCCACGTTTGGGGAAGTGCAGGCCGTGACGATGATTTTTGCACTTACTTGCCAACGGGAACGGCCTTGGCAGCAACATGGAATCCTAAGATGGGGCATTTGCACGGAAAAGTGCTCGGAGAAGAAGCGAGATTTCGAAACAAGGACGTCATTCTCGGGCCCGGTGTCAACATCATCCGCACTCCCTTGTGCGGCAGAAATTTTGAGTATATGAGCGAAGATCCGTGCTTGGCGGCTAAAATGGTGCCGAGCGTCATCAAGGGAATCCAAGGGGCGGGAACGGCATCTTGCGTCAAGCATTTTGCGTTAAACAATCAGGAATTGGATCGGAATTTTGTCAACGTTGAGCTATCCGAGCGTGCCCTGCGGGAAATCTATCTGCCGCCCTTTCAGGCTGCTGCCGAGGGTGGTGCTTGGACCTTTATGGGAGCGTATAACCGCTATCTCGGTCAGCATTGCTGTCACAACAAAAAACTCGTTTGTGATATTCTCAAGGGAGAATGGGCTTGGGACGGTGTTTTTATTTCGGATTGGGCCGGTGTTCACGATACCGAAGAGGCCGCGCGCTTTGGTCTTGATATTGAAATGGGCACGGACCGTCAGGATTATCACGAGTATTACCTTGCAGATGCCTTTGAGGCGCTTTGCCGAGAGAAGGAGGAGTATCGCGCTCTGCTGGATGATAAGGTGCGCCGCATTCTCCGATTGATGATTCGACTCGGAAAGCTTGACGGAAACCGTCCGAGCGGCTCGTTCAATACCAAGGAGCATCAAAGAGCTTGCTACACCATAGCCGCAGAGAGCATGGTGCTTTTGAAAAACGAGGGAGTTCTTCCGCTTTCTTCTTCCGTCAAAAGAATTCTCGTGGTGGGAGAAAACGCCGAGATCCGCCACGCGCACGGCGGAAACTCCAGCGGGATCAAGGCTCTTTACGAGGTTAGCCTACTCGATGGCTTAAAAAATCGCTTTGGCGAATCCTGCATTGACTATATTAAAAGCACGCATTGTCACTATACCCCGATCCCGATCGAGTATCTCGACATTGCCGATCTGAAGGCAGGTTGTCGCGGTTTTCGGATGGAGTGCTTTGACAACGGCACGTTCGAAGGAAACAGTCGGGTTCATTTTGTCGATCAGGTCAAGGAAGAGCACGGGGGAGCATCCCGCATCTTTACCGCGACGCTCAACGTCCCCGAAACGGGAGAATACCGCTTCTACGTCAACGCCGACCGTCGAAGTGAATTGTTCTTCGATTCTCAGAGCATTCACCGCTTCCGCGCAAGCAACAACGGCATTCCTTTTGAATTTACGCGCTATTTTGAGAAAGGACAGCGCGTTGAGATTCGTTTGGAAGCGGTCACGGTCGGCGCAACTCCGCTGGAGCTGCTCTGGTCCCGCGGCGGCGAGGAGATGAGCGAGGAGGAGCTCGTCGCGCGCGCCTCGGCGGCCTCTGCCGTTATTTTCTGCGGCGGCCTGAATCACAGCTTTGATACCGAGAGCTTTGATCGACCCGATATGGCTTTGCACGGCGATCAAAATGAATTGATCCCGCTTCTTGCCCGTGCCAATCCCAATACCATCGTCGCTTTAACTGCCGGCTCTCCCGTTGAAATGCCGTGGCTCGAATCCGTTCCCGCCGTCGTTTGGACTTGGTATGCGGGTATGGAGGCAGGAAACGTCTTTGCCGATCTGGTAAGCGGAAGAATTTGCCCGTCGGGAAAGCTCCCGTTTTCCATTCCCGCCGCGCTTTCCGATTCGCCTGCACACCGATACGGCGAGTACAAGAAAGAAAACTGCAAATACAACGAGGATATTTTCGTTGGATACCGCGGCTTGGAGCGTGACCGCATCCGCCCGCTCTTTGCCTTCGGTCACGGCTTGTCCTATGCGGATATCAAGCTGTGTAACGTTTCCGTGACCGATTGCTCGGATGAGCTGTCCGTGAGCTTGCGGGTGGAAAACCGTTCCGATTTTCCCGCCAAGCAAACCGTTCAGGTTTACGTCGGAAGTCCCGCACCGGACCGTCCTGTCAAGGAGTTGAAGGCGTTTTCCAAGATTGAGGTTCCGGCGGGAGAGAGCGTTTCCGTCTGCCTTACCGTTCCGAAAAAAGAGCTTCGAATTTGGGACGGAAACTGGAGATTTGTTCACGGAAGCTACTCCGTTTTTGTCGGTACGGCTTCTGACGCCATTGAGTTTGAAACGAAAATAAATCTGTAAAGCCGGCGCACCCAAGAGGCACACTTCCCTTAGAAGTGTGCCTCTTGGGTGTCGCTTTTTAGTATTGCGAAAAGGCGCCGGGGGCTTTCTCGATCCGCTGTGCGGCGATGCGTTGGGGAAGTACCTGAAAGGCACTGTCCATACCGAGTGCGACCGCGCGCAGACAAGGCCCGTAGGCGTTTGCGGATTCGAGAAAGCATACGCGAATCGTCCGACCGTGCGCGAGGGAAAACTCTTCAAGGTCACCAACGTCGTAGTGCTTTCCGTCAGAGCTGACTCTTCGCGCCGCAAGCTCCGCCAGACTGACGATTTCGCCGTTTTTACGAAAGCTTACGAGCGATTCGATCTCGGGATGACCGCAACGGTACAGCCCGAGCGTTTGGGAGACCTGCCGCAGGTGGGAAAAAGCACCTTGCTCTACGCAGTCGCTGACGATGAGCGCGGGAAATCGCTTGGAACGAAAGAGAGGCGGATCGTTTTTTTCGATTCCGAGTGCTTGATCGAGCAGCGGGCGGAAAATGCCGGAGAAGAGCCTTCTTGCTTGAAGCAGCTCCTTCGGACCGAGCATATTTTGCTCGCGCTTTGCTTTGATTCTTCCCGCTGTTTTCGCCAAGATTCTTTCTTCACGGGTGATCGCGCCGATGGCGGCCGCGGCGGTGGGATCGGAAATGTAGTGACTCATCATAAGCCTCCTTGAAAAGATTTTTCTCAGGAAGGCAAAAAAAGAAGCCTGCTTTTGTAAATGGGCATACTACTGCCTTCCGTTTGAATACAATCCATTTACAAAAACAAGCAATTACTGCTTCATTTTTAATTGTGGAGTGAGTATATCACAGAAAAATCAATTTGTCAAGAGAAAGATCCCGCCGATATTTTCGGCGGGATCTAAGCATCAATCGTTGATTTTGGCACCGCAGTTGCGGCAAAAAGCCGTTCCTGCTTCTGCGGCTGTTCCGCACTGCATACAAAAGCGCTTTGCAGGCGCGGGAGCGGGCTCGGAAACGTGCGCCTCTTCCGTGATCGTTTCGGGAGTAGGCTCTGCGGCAGGAGCTTCGGGGGAAGGAGCGGGAGCGGGCTCGGAAGCTTGCGCCTCTTCCTCGGTCGCCTCTGGAGCAGGCTCGGCTACAGGCGTCCGGTCAGTGATCGCTTCGGGAGCGGAGGCTTCCTCCTTTGAAATGGGGCAGGACATGGGACACTGATGAAGCTGCTCGCGAACGGCCTTACGGTCATTGGCGGCCGATTCATTGGCAGTTTGCTGATGCTCCATAAAGTTGCGGAAAATATAGATCAGGGTTTTCGTATTTTGAGCGGTTTCGGTGCTTTGGTCGATCATCTCTCCGTAGCCGTAGAGCATAAAGCCGGAGATCCAGAACAAAAAGCACATCAGAGCGCCACCTGCGAGCGCGGCAATGATGGTAATGATGAGGTATTCTTCATCGATTCCGCTTGCAATGGCAACGATGATGGAAGCGATCGCGGCGATGATGGAAACGATGATGCCGATCCAACAGATCACCGTGGCGAGGGTTTTGATCTTTTTACCAATATTTTTATACATAAGACACCTCCGATGTTTTTCTCTATTCTATCATAAGCAAATTCTTCTTGCAAGGGTTATTTTGAAAATAAGGGCGTGGTAAGATAGCGCTCGCCCGTGTCGGGCAATACCACAACGATCCGTTTTCCTTGATATTGACTTTTTTTGGCAAGCCGAGTCGCTGCCGCCAAGGCCGCACCGGAGGAGATGCCGACCAGAATTCCTTCCGTTTTGGCAAAGTCTCTTGCGGCTTCGTACGCCTCTTCTTCCGTGACGGTCAGAACCTCGTCCACCAGATTCAGGTCCATCACCTTGGGAATAAACCCCGCTCCGATGCCCTGAATGCCGTGTGCACCTGCCTTACCGCCCGAAAGCACGGGGGAGGAGGCGGGCTCGACGGCAACGATGCGAATCTTCGGATTTTTCTTTTTTAAATACCGCGCCGATCCCGTGAGCGTACCGCCCGTTCCGACGGCGGAGATGAAAACGTCAAGCGCTCCGTCCGTATCCGACCAGATCTCGGGGCCTGTTGTGCTCTCGTGTGCACGGGCGTTGGAGGGAGAAGAAAATTGAGAGGGAAGATAGGCGTTCGGAATTTCCTTTGCCAGCTCCGATGCTTTTTCGATCGCGCCCGTCATGCCGCGCTCGGCATCGGTCAAAACGACCTCGGCACCGTAGGCGGCAAGAAGCATTCTTCTTTCGGCGCTCATATTGGCGGGCATCGTTAAGATGACCCGATATCCCATCGGCACGGCAATGCTTGCCAGACCGATTCCCGTGTTTCCGCTGGTCGGCTCAATGATGACTCCGCCCTCTTGCAGAGAGCCGTCGGCGGCTGCATCCAGAATCATTTGGAGCGCAACGCGATCCTTAGCACTTCCTGCGGGGTTAAAGCACTCGAGCTTTGCCAAAATGCTTGCCTTGCAGTCAGCGGCTTTTTCATAGCGCATCAGGCGAAGCAACGGCGTGTGGCCGACAAGCTCGGTTGCGTTATTGTAGATTTTCATTCGCATCATCCCGTTCTTTTTTTCTTTTATTATACCGCGATCCGCCATCAGCGTCAATGTGAATTTGATAAAAGTGAGCGGCATACAATAGAATGTGTGGGAAAGATCATTTTATCCTTGTCAGATTCGGTGTTTTTTGTTATACTGATGAAGAAGAAACGGGAGGAAATCAAAAGATGAATGGAATGATGACGCTGCTTGCATTTTTTAAAAGCAAAAAGGGGATCGTGCTTTCGATCGTAATCGGCGCGATTCTTTTGGTTGGACTCGGCATTTTGCTTGCCGTTTTGCTCTCCAAGCCCACCGAGCCGACGCCGCCCACGCAGGAAAATCAGACTTTGCCGAAAACGACGCTCGAGCAGCTTGAAACAAAACCGCTTCCGACTCCCACACCGTCGGATTCCGAGCTTCGCGGCGTATATATTGCCAGCGTCCTCAACATCAATTTTCCTTCCCGTGCCGGGCTCGAGGAGTCACAATGCAAGGCAGAGCTTGACGCGATCGTCGAGGATTGTGCCAAAACGGGCTTCGACACCGTCTATTTTCAGGTGCGTCCCACGGGTGATGCCCTCTATCCCTCCGAAATCTTTCCCACTTCCCGCTATTTGGTCGCAAACGAAGGCGATCCGCTCTCTTTCGATCCGCTCGCTTATCTGATCGAAAAAGCAAAGAGCGCGGGCATTGAGATCGTCGCTTGGGTCAATCCTTACCGTGTGACCAGCTTTTCCTCGTCTACCAAGGAGGAGGCGATCGGAAAGCTGTCCGAGAAAAACCCCGCAAGACTCCACCCCGATTGGACGGTCTTTTACGACGGCAAGCTCTATTATAATCCCGCCTTGCCCGAGGTGCGCGAGCTGATCTTATCGGGCCTTCGTGAGCTTTGCCGCGGCTATGACCTGAAGGGCATTTTGTACGACGATTATTTTTATCCCTATCCCGTGAACGGAGAATCTTTTGACGATGCCTCCTCTTATTTGCAATACGGACAAGGAAAGGAGCTCGGGGATTGGCGGCGGGAGAACGTGAACCAAATGGTCAAGAA
>JAZRZQ010000082.1:0-14676 GCA_045601445.1 Eubacteriales bacterium
ATGCAAACAAGCCCCGGCTACAGCACGCGCCGCCCGCTCGGCAATATGTCGGTTCGCGACGTGGTCGAGACGGTGCGCAAGGCAGGAAGCTCTGCCTACGTTGTCGTTGACAACTGCTATGCAGAATTTTGCGAGGAGCACGAACCGTGCTATTACGGAGCGGATCTGTGCATCGGCTCTCTGATTAAAAATCCCGGCGGCGGTATGGCCGAATGCGGCGGTTATCTGGCGGGAACAAAGCGTGCGATTGATCTGTGCGCTCAGCGCTATTCCTGCCCCGGTATCGGCCTTGAGATCGGAGCTACGCTCGGCAATACCAAGAGTATCTACAAGGGCTTGTTTTACGCACCGCATACGGTTGCACAGGCTTTGAAGACCGCCGTATTTGCCGCAGCTCTCTTTGAAAAAATGGGGTATGACGTCATCCCCTCTTCAATGCAGGAGCGATACGACATCGTTCAGCAGATCTCCCTCAAGTCCGTCGAAAAGGTCTGCGCCTTTTGCGAGGGACTGCAGAGTGCATCCCCCGTTGACAGCCACGTCGTTCCGATCCCTTGGGCAATGCCGGGGTATCAGGACGAGGTCATTATGGCGGCAGGGGCCTTTACACAAGGCTCTTCGATCGAGCTGAGTGCCGATGCCCCGATCAAGCCCCCGTACACGGTATATATGCAGGGCGGCTTAACGTACGAAAGCGCAAAGCTCGGAATCCTCGCGGCAGCCGAAAAGGTGCTGCAGGTTGAAAACTAAAACCATAACGAACGCTACACCAACAAAGATAAAGGAGTTAATTATGCAACTGAAAGAATTAGAAAACAAGATCGGTGTCGAAGGCCCGGTGGTCCTTCTTGTCCTCGACGGAGTCGGCATCAATCCCAAGGAAGCCGGCAACGCGGTTTTTGCGGCCAACACGCCCACCCTTGACCGTTTGATGAAAGAGTATCCCACCGTCAGCCTGAAGGCTCACGGAACGGCTGTCGGTCTGCCCAGCGACGATGATATGGGCAACTCTGAGGTCGGACACAACGCACTCGGCTCGGGTCAGATCTTCGCGCAAGGCGCAAAGCTCGTCTCCAACTCGATCGAAAGCGAAAAGATCTTCGCGGGAGAAGGCTGGCAAAAGGTGAAGAACAACTGCCTCGACAACTCCTCTACTCTCCATTTTCTCGGCCTGTTTTCCGACGGAAACGTACACTCGCACATCGATCACCTCAAGGCCCTGATCGTCAGAGCCAAGAAGGACGGGATCAAGACGGTTCGCGTTCACATTCTGCTTGACGGAAGAGACGTTGCGGAAACAAGCGCCTTGGAGTACGTCGAGCCCTTTGAAGCGTTTCTCGCCGAGCTCAACGATGACGCGTTCGAGGCAAAGATTGCATCGGGCGGCGGCAGAATGAGCATCACCATGGACCGCTACGAGGCCAACTGGCAGATGGTCAAGGCAGGATGGGACATTCACGTGCTCGGTCAGGGCAGAAGCTTCTCCTCTGCCAAAGAAGCCATTGAGACCTACCGCGCCGAATACAAGGTGATCGATCAGGACCTGCCCGGCTTTGTCATTGCCGAGAACGGAAAGCCCGTCGGCACGATCGAAGACGGAGACAGCGTCATCTTCTTCAACTTCCGCGGTGACCGTTCCATCGAAATCTCCAAGGCCTTCTGCGATGAGAGCTTTGACCACTTTGACCGTGTCCGTTTCCCCAAGACGGCCTATGCCGGTATGCTGGAATATGACGGAGACCTTCACATTCCGCCCGTTTATCTCGTTGCTCCTCCCGAAATCACGAACACGATGGGCGAATACCTCTCTCAAGCACCGATTCATTCCCTCGCGGTCAGCGAGACCCAAAAATACGGACACGTGACTTACTTCTGGAACGGAAACAAATCCGGAAAATACAGCGAAGAAAAAGAAACCTATCTGGAAATCCCCTCTGACGTCGTCCCCTTTGAGCAGAGACCCTGGATGAAGTGTGCCGAAATCACCGACGTTCTTTTGGATGCCATCTCGGGCGGCAAATATCAATTCATCCGCGCCAACTTCCCCAACGGTGATATGGTCGGACATACGGGCAATATGAAGGCGACCGTAATCGGTATGGAAGCACTCGATCTTTGCCTTGATCGCATCCTCGCAGCCGTGGATGCTGCCAAGGGTGTCGCGATCATCACGGCAGATCACGGAAATGCCGACGAGATGTATGAGCTTGACAAAAAGACCGGCGAACCCAAGAAAAACAAAGACGGCTCACTCAAATCCAAAACCAGCCACACGCTCAATCCCGTCCCCTGCATTTTCTACGACAATCAAACATCGAGCCGCTATCAGGTCAAATCCGGCGAATTCGGGCTCTCCAACGTTGCGGCAACAGCCGTCAATCTTCTCGGATACGAAGCACCCGAGATGTGGAACGAGAGCCTGATTACCGTACTTTGACAGGAGTTCGCAAAGCGTTTGAAAGCGCGATTTTGTCGAACGATGCAAAAAAGAAAGACAGCCTCAGCTGTCTTTCTTTTTTCTTTCGTCAGTCAAACCAAACGTAAAACAAAGACCGACGGGCTTCTCTATTCCCGAGTGACCTGCAGCATACACATGATGAAAATGCCGATCATGCCGCCGATCACTGCTCCGATGAGAAAATCCATATTTCAGACCGTCCCTTTTTTCTTTATTGTTTGAGGGATCGGTCTTTTTTATTCATCCTTTGGGCGATTGAGCGGATTTGTCTCCATTGCTTCCTGCATACGGTTGTCGCTGACGTGAGTATAGATCTGTGTGGTATTGAGTTGTTCGTGACCGAGAATATCCTTCAGAACACGGACGTCGACCTTGCCCGTTCCGTACATCAAGGTTGCGGCGGTATGCCGCAGCTTGTGGACGGAATATTGCTTATCTCCGAGACCCGCCAATTTGAGATATTTATAAACAAGCCATTGAATGGATTTGACGGACAGGCGACGGTGAACACGGCTGACAAAAAGTGCGCCGTGATCCTTGCAGGGAAGCCCCTTTCTTTCCGCAAGATAAGCAGAAAGCGCCGAAATACAAGCAGAGTTCAAATACACCATTCTTTGCTTATTTCCTTTACCTGTCACGACAAGCTGGGTGAGATCGGTAGACAGATCGGACATGGAAATCGAAGCAAGCTCCGAAACTCGCATTCCGCAATTCAAAAACAAGGTCAAAATGGCAAAATCACGTTTTTGATTGTCGCCACCCTCTCGCCTTGCGGCATCCAGCAAGAGACGGCTTTCTTCCAGACTTAAAAACTTCGGCAACGCTTTTTTCACCGTAGGCGCATCGACGTCCTTGGCGGGGTTGTCGGGGATTGATTTTTCCTTGACGGAAAGGAATTTATAAAATCCCTTAATCGCGGAAAGCTTTCTCGCGCGCGAAGCCGTACCGTTTTTCAGAACAGTTGCGGTGTGAAGCAGGTACTCGTAGATTTTCTGTGTCGTAATTTCTCCGATCTCGACATCGGAAAGTGAGGAAAGATCGACCTTTCCGCTCTCGTCCGCACGATCGCGAAAGCAGTAACGGAGAAAATTGGAAAGATCGACGGAATACTCGTACACCGTCTTTTCGCTCGCACCTTGTATCGAAAGCTTATAGGAAAGAAAGCGCGCCACGCATTGCGGCATTTCTTCCATTTTAATATTCATACGTTTCTCCAAAATTATGTTTTTTTATTGTTCTTCTTTTTTGCGGCCTCGTTTGATTTCTTGTAGGTTGCATCTCGGTTGGTATAATAGCCGAAAACGATTGCGGCGGCAAAGACAAGCACGGCAAGAATCACAGCGAGCAGGGTAGCAAGATCGGATTCGTCCTCGGACTCCTCCTCGGTAATGGGAACTATTTCAACATCCTCTTGCGTTGAGGGCGGCGGCAGGAGCAAATCAAGCTCGTCCTCCAAGGCGGAATCGGAAACCGGCGGATCGGAGAGCCCCGAATCAGGCGGCGTGCCCGTTTGATCTTGGCCGAGGGACGGAAGAACGGCGGGAGAATGCTCTTGAGAATGAGAAAAATACAGCGGTGCAGGAGTTTTGGCGGTGCCGCCTGTATCGGACGAAAACGGTGCGTTGCCAAGTGTAAACACATCGCTTGAGAATGCGGAAGGAGACGAAACGAGCAGCTCGGTAATAAGACCGGCAGAAAGCAGACCCTTTCCGAATCGGATCCGGTCCGAGACTTGCGAGCGCTCGCTGATCGGCACGGTCAAAATCAGCTCGGAGAGCGGAATACAAAGCTCCGCCACGACGAGAAACCCGCCGGCTTGCTGTTCGAGGCGAAACGCGCTGTGAAGTGCATAAGCCTGGCTGTCCCAAAGGAGTGCGCTTTCATCCCGAAACGCGCCGGAAGAATCCGACGGAGAAAACGAGCGAATCGAGAGGCCCTCGCTTTCAGGGAGATATTCATTCCGAAAACCGTAGACACTGTGAACAGCCCTTGTCTGCTTGGAGATATAGTAGCGATTTCTCAGCAAGGAGTGCCGATCGGAAGCAGGATCCCATTCAAGCGACAGCGAAGCCTCAAAGCAGTAGCAATCCGACTGATCGATGGGATCGCAAACGGTGGCAAGATACTCCTCTGCGGGAAGAAAATACTCGACGGCAAGGTAAAGCAGATCCCCTTCCAGCGTGCAGGAAATGATTTCTTTCGCATCCGAGAACGAGCTCGTTTCCGTGCGATTGGTGACTTCATCACAAAGATAAAGTCCGTTTTTGATCGCAAGGCCTGTCGACAAAGGGTACTCCTGAGGCAAGCGATGCGCGTCAAGGGTGATGGCGGACGTGGCACGCGAAACCGAAATCGGCCGTGGCATCGGAGAGGCCAAGCAATATGATGAAGCCATCAAAATTGCAAACAGCATACACACAAAGCGCTTCATACAGCCACCTCCCTTGCAAAGCGAATTGTTTTATCATTGTTTTTATTGTAACATTAACGACATTTTCTGTCAATTCTTTGCTTTGTTTATGAAAGGACTTGAAAAAAACAAGTATTTGGAGTATATTGATGATAAACCATTTTGTTTGAAAGGAACTGAAATGAATCTGTTTTCAAGAAATCTTTCCTTAATATTTAAAACCTTCCTCTACCAGATCGTGATGAGCATTTTTGGTCTGATGATGTACGGTGCGACTTCACGCATCCGCATTCTCCTGATCGTTGGCTCGATCTGTGTCATCGCCTTTTTCATCTACATTATGTTTTCGCAAATGTATCAGCAAGGATCGAAAAACTGCGAATATGACATCGCGCATCAAACAAGCTCTCCCCTTTTTGTTGGGTTTGTTTTTGCGCTCATCGCCTTTTTGCCGACGATCATCGCCTCAACGGTCTCCATTTTCATGCCGCCGTTTGCTCCGGACGGAAACGTTCTTTCCGAAGCGGGATACATCTTTTATCTCATCAACAAGACCTTCCTGCAAGGAATGTATACCTCTCTGCATAATGCCATCGTTCCGACCGTAGCCCATACCGACGCTCTGAATGCACAGCCGATGCTGCATCTCATCAGTGCAATCCCCGGCATTATCGTTTGCGGGGTGGCATATCTTGTCGGCTATCTTCGCTTCCGCTCCGAGAAAAAGAAAGCGGATTAACTCGTATTCAAATCAAAAAGAGTGCATATCATCTTTTGAGGTGATATATTTTGACCGAGCAAAAAAAACGTGTGCACATTCTTTATCTGATACGTTGTTTTCTTTTTTCGTTGACGCTGATCGTTCTTCTTGCGGCGCTTTCTCTTCTCTTTCGTTTCTCATCAAAAGAAGAGGTCGATCGCGTTACCGTGACGAATCCAAAGCGCATCCCACAGATCATTTTGGATGCCGGTCACGGAGGGGAAGATCCCGGAGCGATCTCCTGCCACGGCCAAAAGGAGAAGGATCTGAATCTTGCCGTAACGATGAAGATCGGCTCTTTTCTCGAAGGCGCGGGGATTCGCGTCATCTATACCCGAACACAGGACTGCCTCTTGACAAGCGAAAAAAGCAATTCCAAGAAGCTGGCTGATCTGATCGGTCGGGTAGATGTGGCGAAAGCAAACCCCGACGCGACCTTTGTCAGCATTCATATGAATACGCTTTCCATCGAGAAATACAGCGGTCTGCAGGTGTTCTACCCAAAGGATTCTGCCACGGGAAAGGCCTTGGCGCAAAGCATCCAGTCCAACGTCGCCTTACATCTTCAGCCCGACAATCACCGCGAAGCCAAGCCCTCGGGATCAGCCATATACGTACTTGACCGCATCGGAGAGGATTGCGTTTTGATCGAGTGCGGTTTTCTCTCCAACCGTGCCGAGGCAAGCCTGCTCGGTGAGCAGGAGTATCAAAACAAGCTCGCCTACACCATTTCGTGTTCACTGATAGAATATCTTTTGGAAAAAGAAGCACCCTGAATAAAAATCAAGGACGGATCATAACATGTCAATTCGCTTATCAACCGAACAAATCCATTCTTTCCGCGGAGACGTTTTGCCTCTGTATTGGATTTCCGACGGACAGAGCAGACCGAGCGAAATTTCTTGGCGCTATGACGGCGATTGCTTTACGGTGCGCGAATTTTCGGATGACCCAAACTACCCATACCGCGACGGCATCCTTTTGACGCTGACAGAGCTTGGTGAGGGCTCGGTCACGCTTTGCTGTGACGGCAAAGCCTTGACCTGCAAGGTCCGTGTCAGAGAACGCCACAAGGCCGATCCGAATGATGATTTTAATTTTTATCTGGGCGATCTTCACGCACACACGACCAAAAATCACAACCCCGAAGGCTTCAAGACGCGCGAGTCGGAATTTCCGATCGATTATCTCAAGCAGATCAAGGACGAGGGAATTCTCGATTTTTGCACCGTTTCCGATCACGCGGATATTCTCTCTCCGCGCGAATTTATGCGTGGCTTTGTAGATTACGAATCGCTGCAGCCGATGGATGCGATCGTCTTTTCCGGCTGTGAGGGCGAGGTCAACGAATCCGACGTGGACCGATACGGAATCAAGCACAAAAACGCGGGAGAGATCGTCGTGTTCAACTCCGACCGCTACCCGAACCACGACCGCTGGAGCGATTTCTACGAGGAGATGGAAAAAGCTCCGTTTGCCGTCTGTATTCTGGCACATCCTCAGATTATGGGACTCGGTGAAAAATACCCCGGGATTTGGAATTTTCACCTGGAGCGCCCCGTCACAGAGCCTCTCAAAAAACACTTAAAGCTGATCGAGGTCGGCAACAGCACGAGCGAATACGGCAATTTTAACCTTCTTTACGAATACGTCTATTCTTTGGCACTTGACTACGGCTTTCGCGTCTCCACCTCGCGCGGAACGGATTCCCACGGGCCGGTTTGGGGTGCAAGGATCTGCGAGGGAAAGAGCATCATCATGGCAAAGGAGCGCTCAAAGGAGGCCTTTCTCGATGCGATCAATCACCAAAGAATCTACTGCTGTCAAAGCGGAAACGTAAAGCTCAGATACCGTGTTAACGGACAGACTGCGCCCTGTGATCTGCCGCCTTCCGAACAATACGATTTTGACATTTCTCTTTCCTATTTTCAAGACGATCCCGACACCCATCCGATCCGCTGTGAGATCATTTCCGACTACGGGATTTGCGTTGCCAAGCAAGAGGGAGCGCTGACAGATTCAATCCGTTTTCAGATCCGCTCGCAGAGTGCGCGCTACTTTTTCCTGCGACTGACCGATCGAAAAGGCCGCAAGACCTGGTCTCCCCCCGTATGGACAGGCAGAGAATTTGACAAGCAAGAAAATAAGCAGTATCTGCCGCTTCCGAAAAATACCTGCAAGGTCATCGAGGAGATCGCAGGAGAGGATGCCTGCGTTCTTGTGAACGATGATCCCTACGCTACCTTTACCACAAAATATCAAACCGCATCGTTTCTGATGGATCTCGGAGAAATCAAAGCTCTTTCGGCGCTTGGCGTTTATCACCGCATCGTAACAAAGCCGCTTCTTGCCGAGGCGGGCATTCTCCCCAATCCGATGCGCACCGTCTGGACGCGTCAATTCCCTTCCAAATACCGCTTGTCCGTCAGCGAGGACGGCGAATGCTTCAACGTCGTCAAGGAAGCAATCTTCCGCAGCTTCGGCGGCGAAGAAATGCTTGACTTTCCGACCCAAAAAGCAAGATACCTGCGGCTTGAGATTCTTTCCACCGTCGGTAAGGAATCGGGCTTCGCGGAATTTTATGATGCCAAGATCACCCTTGCCGAGCTTACGCCGCACCGTTTGACGGATGCTTGAAGCAAAAGACGTCTTTTGGTGCATTTTTTCAAAAAAAATAGCTTTTGCTATTGATTTTTGTTTTTAGATGTGTTAATATATAGTGCAATGTGTTGAAAAAAACTTTCATCGCACGGAAATAAAAACAGAAAAAGGTGAAAAGAATGAAAGAAGGACTTCATCCCTCCTACAAGGACACCGTGATCATTTGTGCATGCGGTGCGGAATATCCGACCAGATCTACCAAGGAAGACATCCATGTAGACATTTGCGCAAAGTGCCATCCCTTCTATACCGGCAAGCAGAAATTCGTCGATGCCGGCGGACGTGTTGATAAGTTCAACAAGAAGTTTGGCAGATAATCTGTCGGGTCTTTGTGCCCGCGTAGATAACGGTTAGAAGCGGTGGCACTCTCCGGTGTTGCCGCTTTTTTCATTTTCATTTTTAAGGTGACCGAATGTTTGATTCCATCCAAAAGCCAACCACTCAGCCCACCGAAAATCTTGCGCCCGAGAAGGCAATTCTGGTCAGCGTGGTGCTTGACGATCACGATCTGATGGACACCGATTCCTCTCTTGACGAGCTGGAGGCCTTGCTTGAAACGGCAGGCGGTGTTTGCGTCGGTCGATTGATCCAATCCCGTCAAAAGCCGGAGCACGCAACCTACATCGGCTCCGGAAAGCTTGAGGAATTGGCGCAGTATTGCTTGGCCATGCAGGTTGATCTGGTCGTTTTTGACTGCGAGCTTTCGCCGTCACAGATCCGAAATCTCGAAGCTTGTCTCGATTCGGTTCGCGTCATTGACAGAACGATGCTCATTCTCGATATTTTTGCTCAAAACGCGAAAACGAATGAAGGCATTTTGCAGGTGGCGATCGCCAATCTCAAATACACCCTACCTCGACTGAGCGGTCAAAGCGAAGGTCTTTCCCGTCTCGGCGGAGGGATCGGAACACGCGGCCCAGGCGAAACAAAGCTCGAGGTTGACCGCAGACAGATCAAGAAGAAGATTCAAAAATTGGAGGAAGCGCTTGAAGAGCTTTCCCGTAAGAGAAAAACACAGCGAAGAAGCCGCGAGAAGAGCGGCATTTTTCAAATTTCGCTCGCGGGCTATACCAACGCGGGAAAATCCTCCCTGTTAAACCTGCTCTGTCAAGAGCAGATTCTTGCGCAGGATAAGCTCTTTGCTACGCTTGACCCCACCACGCGACGCTTCAAGCTGCCGAATTTCGGCGAGGTGCTTCTCACGGATACCGTTGGATTTATCAACCGCTTGCCGCACCACCTGGTCGAAGCCTTTCGCTCTACGCTTGACGAGGTCGTTTACAGCGATCTGGTTTTGATCGTGATGGATGCCTCCGATCCGAAATTTTTGCAAAAAATGCAGATCACGGAAGAGATCCTTAACGACCTGTACCAAAAACGCGGCATCACGCCAGCGCCGTTTCTTTACCTGCTAAATAAGACCGATTTAGAGGAAAGCCGCTTTCACGTCAGCGTCTTTCCGAAGGACAAGTCGCACGTCTGCCTCTCGGCGAAGACAGGATTCGGTACGGAGCTGTTAATCAGCAAAATCGAAGAAATCCTCTCGCGCGCAAAAAAGCCCTGCAGCTTCCTTCTCCCCCACTCCGAGGGCGGCAAGCTCTCCCTGCTTTACCAGGATGCAAGTGTCGTCTCGGTAGAATATACCGAAGAGGGCATTATGGTCGAAGCGATCTGCGATGAAAAAACGAGAGGGATCCTGTCGAGGTATATCAAAAAGTAAGAATATTAAAATAAGGATACACGATTATGGCGGAACGCAAACGAAAAACAGCAAAGGAAAAGGAAGCAGTCACTCCCGCTGTCATCCATGAACAGCCCATTACCACGACTCTTCGCGAAAACTATATGCCCTATGCGATGAGCTCCATCATCTCCCGCGCCATTCCCGAGATCGACGGCTTGAAGCCTTCGCACAGAAAGCTCCTCTTTACCATGTATAAAATGGGTCTTTTGAACGGGCCGAGAACCAAGAGCGCCAACGTCGTGGGACAAACCATGAAGCTCAATCCTCACGGCGACGCCGCCATTTACGAAACGATGGTGCGTCTCACCCGCGGAAACGAGGCTTTGCTCCACCCCTTTATCGACTCCAAGGGAACCTTTGGTAAGCAGTATTCCAAAATGGCATACGCCGCCTCCCGCTATACCGAGGTCAAGCTGGCGCCCATCAGCGCCGAGTTGTTTGACGGAATTGATAAAGACGCCGTGGATTTAATTGACAACTACGATGCCACGATGAAAGAGCCTGTTCTTCTGCCGACCTCCTTCCCCAACGTTTTGGTCTGTCCCAACACGGGCATTGCCGTCGGCCTTGCCAGCTCCATTTGCTCCTTTAATCTCAACGAAACCTGCGATGCTGTGATTGCGCTGATGAAAGATCCCAATGCCGATCTGTACGAAATCCTCAAGGGGCCGGACTTTTCCACCGGCGGCGAGCTTCTTTACGATCCCGAAGAGATCCGTCAGGTCTACGAGACGGGAAAGGGCTCTTTTACGGTTCGTGCGGTGTGGCAAACCATTCCCAAGGAAAACAGAATCGTCATCACCGAAATTCCCTACAACACAACGGTCGATCAGATCATTGAGAAGATCGTTATGATGATCAAAGAAGGAAAGCTCCGCGAAATCAACGACGTGCGCGACGAGATCGACCTTGACGGCCTGAAGCTGACGATCGACTTAAAGCGTGGCAGTGATCCCGACAAATTGATGGCAAAGCTATTAAAGGCTACCGATCTCGAATGCCGCTTCCCTTGTAATTTCAACGTATTGATCGGCGGCAGCCCCCATCAGCTCGGCGTGCGCGAGCTTTTGAACGAATGGCACGCATTCCGCTGTGAATCGCTCAAGAGACAGTTTTATTTTGAATTGGGTCAAAAGGAGGCAAAGCTTCACCTTCTGCGCGGTCTCGAGATGATTTTGGTTGATATTGACAAGGCCATCGCGATCATCAGAAAGACCGAAAACGAGCGCGACGTCATTCCCAATCTGTGCAAGGGCTTTGAGATCGATGAAAAGCAGGCGGAATATATCGCTGAGATCAAGCTTCGCCATTTGAACCGTGAGTACATTCTCGGGCGGATCAGCGAAAGAGAAAAGCTCGAAAAGGAGATTGCCGAGCTGGAGGGCCTGCTCTCAAGTTCTCGCAAGCTCGATCAGTTTATCATCAAGGAATTAAGTGAGGTCAAGAAGAAATACGGTCAGGACAGAAAAACTCGCATCGCCTATGAATTCAGCCGCCCGAAGGAAACACTCAAGGTGGAAGAGGAAGAAGAATATCGGGCCTTTGCCGTTGTCACCAAAGGCGGATATCTGAAAAACATTCCGCTGAAATCGATCATGGTCAGCGACAATCAGCGCCTGAAGGAGGACGATACCATCGTTCTTTCCGGTGAAATGTCCTCAAAGCAGGAATTTTTCTTCTTTACCGACAAGGCACAAGTGTACCGAGCAAAATTCGGTGATTTCTCGACCACGAAGGCATCCGAGCTCGGAGATTATATTCCCGCGAAGCTTGAAATGGATCAGGATGAGCGCGTGATCTATTCCCTGCCGATCGAGGATCTGAATGGAAAACTTGCAATCCTCTTTGAAAACGGAAAGGGCGTCTGCTTCCCGATGAGCGTATATGAAACAAAGGGTAACCGAAAGAAGCTGACGGGCGCGTTCAGCAGTGCCTCTCCCGTTGTCGGAATCTTCCATTTAAAGCACGGTGAAGTCAAGGAAATCCTCATCAAGAGCCGCCTTGATCGCGCCTGCATTTTAAGAACCACCCTTTTTGCCGAGAAGAGCACCCGCACCAGCGCCGGCAATCAAATGATGGCATTAAAAAAGAACGATGCCATTGAACTCGCACTCGAGGTTTCAACCGAAAGTGCTCCGATGCTTGCCGTTTACAAAAAGCCGCGAGTCCCCACCCCCGGAATCGTCTTTAACAAATCGGATCTAAAAAAACTGTGAATCGAGGTAGTACGATGAAACGATTACTTGCCATGACACTGATGCTTTTGATGCTCTTGTCCGCCTGCTCCCCCTCACCTCAAACGACAACCGAGCAAAACGCATCCCAAACGCAGGAAAAAACAGAAACTTCCGTTCCGACGCAATCCATAACGCAAGACGAGACAAAGAGTGAGACGTCCACAAAGGAGCAAACTATGAGCAATCATCCCGACGCCGCCGTATTTATCATGCTCGGCCAATCCAATGCCGTCGGTCACGGCGTTCCGATGGACTCCGCTGACGTGATTTCTAAGCCTCTGAAAAACGTTTTCGGCTTGAGCAGAACCCTCAATCAGAGCTTTAACATCTCCCGCTTGACCTGGTCGGGCTATGTCAGCGCGGGAATGAATCTTGCCGAACAGCAGGACAACACCTACTCCGTTCCGAACTGCCTTGCCGCTTCCTGGCAAAAGGCGATCGACGAGGGCGCAGATCTTCCCGATCTTTATATCATTCAAATCGCCATCGGCGCACAGGGCGTGATGCCGAAATATATGTGGTATCCCGATCGTGCCGACCAAAAGCAGTTGATCCCCGGAAAGCTCGGCACCTGCAAGATCTCACTGACACCGTTTACCAACCACATCTTCTCTCTTTTAGATCAAAGCTTCCAGAAAATGAACAAGAGCTACGAGATTATGGGAATCCATTGGAGAGGCGGAGAAAACGACTTCACTCAGCTTGACGTGGACCTTGAAGCTATGCTCAAAAAGATCTATCTGAAAATGTTTGCATCCTTCCGAGAGAATCTTAGCGCAGAAGCACCGATCATTCTGCACGACATCGTTTGCTTTGACCGTCCAAACGCGATGGATCCCTCGGGCGAGTATCTTAAGAACCTGCACTTTATTCGCGACGTCTTCAAGCAGCTGGATGCGGAAATGGACAATACAAGCATCTTCGACGTTACAAAATGTCCGCTATATCAAAAAGACGCTCCGCAATTCGGCATCTTCAAGTCCGACAACGTGCATTACACTCCCGAGGTCAACCGTTGGGTCGCAGACACGATTTTAGCCGATTATCAGGCAAAGCTGAATACCCCGACAACTTAAAACAAAATTCCCCGACACGTCAGCTCCCTTACCGAGAGAGCGCGTCGGGGTCTTTTTTTATTGAATCAGATCAAGATCAATCCGATATTCATCCGTGATGAAAATACAAGGAATGCTATATCGCTCGGCGCCATTTTGATAATAGAAATTATCCTCGATCACATCCTCTCGGGTCAAATCATCATCCAAGCGTTGCTCAATGACGCACGAAAAGGCTTTGATCCTGTCAAAATGCGCTTCGATATACTCTCTTGTTAACACCAAGCAATAACAGCGAAGATGCTCTTGCTCCCGATCGGAAAAATCCTTTTTGTAATCAAACGGGATATAGCAGCCCTCAACGATCAGATTTTGCCCGTTTTCGATCGCGGTCTTGATTATTTCACGAACGATCGGCCAAAGATAATCCGTCAAATCCTGATCGGAGCTGATCGGAGTCAGGCTTGTATTGTGACTTCGGATCAAGCCCATTTTCAGATGGTCAATCGAAAGATACGGGATCCGTCGCTCTTCCAGCAAGGCTTGCGCCAAGGCAGTTTTTCCGCTGTGAGATGCACCCATTATCATATAAACCATACTCACACTCTCCCCCTTTCGAATTTATGATAACATAGTTTCGATTGATTCGCAAGATAGGATATTTTTATCATAAATAGACTTGATATTTCATTTTTATATTGCTATAATCAAGAAAATAACACCGTTTTTCAGCGGAGTTATTGAAATCAACTTGCCGCAAAGGAGAAAGCAATGTACGAAATCAAAAAGATGCGTGCGGATCACGTATTGGACTACGCCGCAGAGGAGCTGAAAAAGTATCTGCGAATGATGATGCCAGAATGTGGCGACGTCAAGATCAGCTACGAGCCCGAAGCGAAGGATGGCTTCCGTCTGGGTCTTTTGGCGGATTTTAGTCTGCCCTTCGAGGGAGACGATGCCGTTCTCGATGACGTGATCCACGTTGACACCGATGAAAGCGGCGGTATTCTTGCCGGCTCGAACCCGAGAAGCGTTCTCTTTGCCGTCTACCGTTTTTTGCGTGAAAACGGTTGCCGTTGGCTTTACCCCAGTATTGACGGAGACTACGTTCCCTTAAAAAACATCGAGCCTACCAAGTATCACAAAATGGCCGATCACAGATTCCGCGGGCATTGCAACGAGGGTGCGGAGAGCCAGCAATGTATGATGGAAACCATTGAGTTCTATGCAAAGCAGGAATTGAACGTATATATGCTGGAATTTAATATTCCCTTCTCCTATTACAATAGCTACTACAACCATCTTCGTAACGAGGCAAACCGCACACCCGAGCCCGTCAGCCCCGAGCAGG
>JAZRZQ010000083.1:0-8674 GCA_045601445.1 Eubacteriales bacterium
CCGGCAGGAAAGAGACGCTTCATCGCTTCCAGAACGGCGGCGGCGTCGGCGCTGCCGCCGCCCATTCCCGCACCGTCGGGAATGGCCTTCCAAAGCTCGATGCGAACCCCGCGCCGAATTCCTGCCTGCGCAAGGTAGGCACTTGCCGCCTTCCAGCAGAGGTTCTTTTCGTTGCAAGGGAGCTTGGGATCGGAGCATTGGATCGAGATGCCCTCAAGCGTCTTTTCAATCGAGACCGTGTCCGCCAGACTGATGCGTTGCATCACGGTTTCCAGCGTGTGGTAGCCGTCCTCGCGGCGTCCGGTGATCGCGAGGGTCAGATTGATCTTGGCGTAGGCCGACAGCGTGATCTTATTTGTCATTCTTTTTCTTTTTATCACCGAAGCTGAACTTCTTTTCCGTCTTGTTCAGCAGACGGTGAATGTTTTCTTTGTGCATGGCGATCACGAAAAAGGCGATGAACAGAGAAAAGGTGATGAAGATCGGATCGGGTGCGCGAAGGTTAAAAGCGTAAACGACGACGGGGTAGAAAAAGGCGGCCGTGATGCTCGAGGCGGAAATGATCTGCGTGGCAAAAAACATCAGCGCAAAAATGGCCACCAGCACCAAAAAGACCAGCGGGTCAATAAAAAGGATCGTAATGGCACTGACGATCACGCCCTTGCCGCCCTTGAAACGGAAAAAGATGGGGAAGGAGTGACCGAGCATACAGAAAAAGCCCGCAATGTACTGCCCCTTGCTTCCCAAAACGGCAAAGGCGCAAACGACGGCAACCAGCGCCTTGCCGGCATCTCCCGCCAAGGTGGCGAGTCCTGCTTTTTTTCCGAAGGTGCGGAACATATTGGTCATGCCCGCATTGCCCGAGCCGTAGTCGCGAATGTCATAGCCGTAGCATTTTTTGCTGATCAAAATGGCAGGGTTGATGCTGCCGAGCAAATACGAGCCGATCGCGATCAGAATCGCGGCGATGATGAAAAAGACGGTGTAATGGGTCGTGCTGATCCTGTTTTCGATCAAGGTGCTGCCCAGCCAGCCCCAATCGACGATCTTGGCGTCTACCAAATATCTCATTCGTCCTTTGTCCTTTCTCGAATTACGAATTGGATGGGCGTACCCTTAAATCCGAAGGTGTCGCGCAGACAGTTCTCCAAATAGCGCTGGTAGGTGAAGTGGAAGAGCTTTTCGCTGTTGCAGAATACGACGAATTTCGGCGGCTGAACGCTGACCTGCGTCATATAGTAGATCTTCAGGCGTCTGCCCTTGTCGCTCGGCGGCTGAACGCGCGTGGTGGCGTCGTTGAGCATATCGTTGAGCATTCCCGTGGAAATGCGGGTGGTGGCCTGCATGTGTACGTATTTGATGTGCTCGAACAGCTTGTCGATGCGCAAATGCGTCTTGGCCGAAATGAACAGCACGGGCGCGTACTGCATAAAGGGAAGAATGTCAAAGACCTTTTTCGTGGCGTTCTTGACCGAGTCGTTGTCCTTGTCGGGCAGATCCCACTTGTTCATCGCGATAATGCAAGCCTTGCCCGCCTCGTGCGCGAGCCCTGCGATGGTGGCGTCTTGACTGGTGATTCCCTCGAAGGCATCGACCATAATCACGCAAACGTCGCTTCTTTCAACGGCAAGCTTTGCCCGCAAAACGCTGTATTTTTCGATTCTGTCATCCACCTTGGAGGCGCGGCGAATGCCCGCCGTGTCGATGAATTGGAAGATGCCGTGCTCATTTTCCACACGGGCGTCGATCGCGTCGCGCGTCGTTCCCGCGATGGGGGAAACGATGACTCTCTCTTCACCGAGCACCGCATTGATTAAACTGCTCTTGCCCGAGTTCGGCTTACCGATCACCGCGACGCGGATCAGATCCTCCTCCTCGTCCTCCTGCGCCTCCTGCGGGATCAGCCTGAGCACCTCGTCGAGGATGTCGCCGCTTCCCGTTCCGTGAATGGAAGAGAGGGCAAAGGGGCCGTGTTCGATGCCGAGCTCGTAAAACTCGTAAAACTCGGGCGGCGTGGCGCCGATCGAGTCCACCTTGTTGACCGCCAGAATGACGGGCTTTTTGCTTCTTTTGAGAATGGAGGCGATCTCGCGGTCAGCGGCGGTTACACCGGAGCGAAGATCGGTCATAAAAAGAATGACGTCCGCCGCCTCCATGGCAAGATAGGCCTGCTGTTCGATGTGGCTTAGAATCAGATCGTTGCTGCCGGGCTCGATTCCGCCCGTGTCGATCAAAATGAGCTTTCTTCCGCACCAATCGGTTTCATAATAAATTCGGTCACGCGTAACGCCGGGCATATCGTCCACGATCGAAATGCGCTCTCCCGAGAGCTTGTTGAAAAACGTGCTTTTTCCGACGTTCGGCCGACCGACGATGGCAATGACGGGTTTAGACATAGTCTATCACCTCCTGAGTAAGGTTTCGATTTGATCGAGAAGCGGGGTTCCGTTTTCAATAAAATAAACCGGACAACCCAATTCCCGTTGCACCGTTTCGGTGCTGACGCCGTCCAAAAACAGATCGCGCTCGTGCCGCAGACAGACGGCGGGGATCAAGACGGTCTCGGGACGAAGGGGCTTTACCGTGTCGATCAGATCCTGACCGCAGATCAGCCCCGCCACCGTCACGCTTTCCCCGAAAAATCGGTTCGGGACGGCGACGACGGAACAGTGAAGATTCGGCAGATGCGAGGAGATGGCGTCCGTTACGGTAAGAAGCATCTCCTTGGCCGCCACGCCCGTAACGAGCGTGATATTGGTTTCTTTTTTGGAAAGCTTTTTCCACTCGCCCGACTCGACACGGTAGCTAAGCTCGTCGAGAATTTCGTTTTGCGTACAGCGGAGCAGTCCCACACCGTTGTCAAGCTGCGGGTAACCGTCGTAGGCTTCCTCGGGCGGAATGGGCATCTTGGCGGCTAAATAAAACTCGTCTGCCGCGTAAACCAAGCGAAAACCGTACTTTTGCAAAAATTCGTCCGCCAAAGAATCCACGGTTTCGATGATCTCCCGTGCGCTTTGCGGATCGTAGGGGGCAATCTTTGTAAGCCCCTCACGGTGGCGCGTAAGACCGGCGGGAACGACGGCAATGCTTTGAACGGCAGGCATCAGCGTCTCCAGATCGCGAACGGTGCGTACAAGCTCGCTCCCGTCGTTGATCCCGCGGCAGGAAACGATCTGACAGTTCAAATCGATCCCGCCATCAGCCAGAATCCGAAGCTGATCCATCAGGCGGGCGGCCTTGGGATTGCCGAGCATTTTCACGCGCAAATCGGGAGAGGTCGTGTGAACGGAGACGTTGACGGGGGAAAGCCTCATGGTTACGATGCGCTCCAATTCCTCGTCGGAGACGTTGGTCAGCGTGACGTAATTTCCCATTAAAAAGGAAAGGCGGGTGTCGTCGTCCTTAAAATAAACCGTCTCGCGCATTCCGCAAGGGTTTTGATCGATAAAGCAGAAAATGCACTTGTTGGAACAGCGCGCTTTCCGATCCATCAGGAAGGTCTCGAATTCAAGTCCGATGTCATCGTAACGCTCTTTTTCGATCACGACCTCGCGCCGTGCCCCTTCTTGCGATTCAACGAGAAGCGTGATGCGCTCCTCGGTCAAAAAGAAACGGTAATCCAGCACGTCTCTGATCGGGTGAGAGTCGATGGCGACAAGCCTCTCTCCCGCACGAATGCCGAGGCGGTCTGCGTGCGAGCCTTGTTCCACACCTGTGATCGGTACCATAAACGCCTTCCTTTCCTGAAAATGAAAAAAGATACATCCACGGCACCGATGCTAAACGCCTATGCCACAGACATATCTTCCCTGTGCCGCATATACACATATAGTCTCCGCCGATTGCTCGGCGGAGACCGATATACGAGCTATGAGCAAACTCAGTCTTCTACGTTGAAGATGACCTTGCCGTCTTTTTGTCCGCACTCAGAGCAAACTCTGTTGTGCAGGTTGTAAGCGCCGCAGTTGGGGCACTTTTCCATAGTGGGGGCTTCGAGCTTCCATACGCTGGAACGTCTGGAGTTCTTTCTTGCCTTGGATGTTTTACGCTTCGGTACTGCCATTATGCTTGCACCTCCCAATTCTTTCTTTGCACCGTTTACGGTTGTTTTATTCTTTGAAAAAGTCCGCCAGACCGGCAAGTCTGGGATCTATTTCCTTGTGGTCGCAATCGCAGGATGCCGTATTCAGATCGGCACCGCATTTGGGGCAAAGCCCCTTGCAATCCTCACGACAGAGCAGTCGGTAGGGGATCGCGGTGAGAATGCTTTCCGTTGCGATGAGGCCAAGATCGATCTTTTCCCCTTCGGCGATGACGGTTTCTTCTTCGGATTCGACGGGCGAAGTCGCGACGGGCAGATCCACCTCGACCTCGAAACCTTCGTTGACCGGAGCAAGGCAACGGGCACAGGGCGCAGAAAGCTGCGCGGATACCGTGCCGGTTAATCTGACAAATCCGGAAAGATCCCAAGCGCGTCCGGAAAAGCGAACGGAAGAAACCTGAATGTCATTTTCCGACTCGGAAAGCGCTCCGAGCTCGATGGCAAAGCCGATCTCGGCAACTTCGCCGCCGAGAAGCTTTGAAATCTCAAGAAAATTGTTTTCGGTTTGCGTCATCATAATCTCTTTTCCTCAGGGTATCGACATCATCATATTATAATTGCAAAGCCTTTTTTTGTCAATGCCTTTCGGAAGAATTTAAGAATAAATTTTCTTGATTTCTTCCAGCAGATTTTCTTTTTTGTTGATCCATTCCCCTCGGATCACGTTTTGCAACGCAAGGTGCAAAGCCTCTCCGACCTTTACGCCCGAAATTCCGATCTCTTCGAGGTCGTTTCCGTTGATCGCGAGGGTCTTGAGATTGTAGCACGCGCCCGAGCGGAGAATGCGCTGTGCGCTCTCGCGAAGCTTTTCCAAAAGCTCCAGCCGCTTCGGCACGGTCCAACGGCTGTGCGCCAGCGTGTCCGCCCGCATCACGCGAAGCAGCTTCGGAAACAGCTCCTCCCCGAGAGAATTGAGAAGCATCTTGACGTCCGCATCGTTTGCGGGGTGAGAGTCGTGCAGGGAAACCAAAAGGGTAACCGTCTCGATCTCCTTGGTGGGAAATTTCATCCGTTGCATCACGCTTTTGGCCATTGCCGCGCTCTTTTTCGGGTGGGAATAAAAATGCCCGCGACCCGTAGCGTCCACCGAAAGGCAGGTGGGCTTGGACATATCGTGAAAGAGAAGCGTCAGGCGCAGGATCGGATCGGGATCGGCGTAGTGCACGGCGTGAACCGTGTGTTGCCAAACGTCGTAGCGGTGAAAGGGAGATTTCTGGTCAAAGCCGATGCAGGGCAGGATCTCGGGGATCAGAACGCCGAGCACCTCGGCGTATTCGGTCAGTACGGGGCGAATGTTGCGCCCGCACAGCATCCGACGGATCTCGGGCAAGGCCCGTTCCGGTGCGATGGTGGTGAGCAGCTCTTTTTTTCGGAAAATCGCCTCGCGCGTTTTTTCCTCAATGGAAAAGCCGAGCACGGCTGCAAAGCGAAGCGCCCGCAAAATGCGAACGGCATCCTCCTCAAAGCGGCGATCGGCGTCTCCGATGGCGCGAATGAGCTTCTTTTTTAAATCCCGCATTCCGCAAAAATAATCGCGAAAGCCTCTTTCGGGGTGGTAGACGATGGCATTGACGGTGAAGTCGCGGCGCTTGAGATCGTCAAACAGATTTTTGGTAAAGCGAACGGTGTCGGGGTGACGGTGATCGAGGTAACCGCCCTCCTTGCGGAAGGTGGTGATGTCAAGATAGCTGTCTTGCAGGTGAACGCAAACCGTACCGAATTTTTCTCCCATCAGATTCAGCTTGCAATCGCCGAAGACCTCTTTGATTTTGTCCGGCGTGGCAGAGGTGGTGATGTCGTAATCGTTCGGCACCCGTTTCAGGCACAGATCACGCACGCCACCGACGAGCCAGGCCTCGTGCCCTGCGGCATTCAGTCTGGCAAGTGCCTCCCGCACAGAGTCAGGTAAGGCGAGTTTCATGTTAATTTTTCCTTTTTATTGATTTTTCTGTCACTTTTCTCTTGACAAAAAAATCCGAATGTGATAAGATAATCGACGTTCGAGAGAACCTGCGTTGTTAGCTCAGCTGGATAGAGTGACTGGCTACGAACCAGTAGGTCAGGGGTTCGAGTCCCTTACAACGCGCCAGGAAAGCATCCTTCGGGGTGCTTTCTTTTTTCTCGCGCCGATAAAACTGAAACCACTATATCATAAAATGAAAAGAAAGTAAAGATGCAAAACGCAAAAAAAGTACCGAAATCGCTTCGGTACTTTTTTGTATTCGTTGCTTATTTAAAGTCGAAGGAAAAGACGCGGGTGGTATCGCTATCACCCCAGTTTTGACGGATGCAAAGAGAGATCTCTTTGACCTTGTCCCCGACCTCGACGTGGTAGCTTCTCTTTCGGTTCTCCTCAACGTCGAGAAGCACTCTTTTTCCGCTCTCGTCCGTTACGGTCAGAACAAAGGAGCGGCAAAGCGCCTTCGGCAGGGAAAAGGTCGGGCTGGAAAGCAGGGTGTTACAGCGGGTGGAATGCTCCCTCTCACACCAATCACCGGGCAGGCTCGTGCGCTCCAGATCGCTGTCAAAGGTCAGGTGAATGCTTTTAACGGGAACGGGCGAATCAAAGCGATAGCAAAGCTCGCTTTGGTTTTTGACGTCGATTCCCGTTTCCTCTGTGCCGTAGAGACGGTGCGGGCGGTCACGCCCGTCGCAAAGCGGCTCGGGCATCTGCTCGCGACAGAGTGGGTCGACCTTGCGAGAGAGCGCGGGCAAAAAGCAGTCCGCATCCATCAGCTTTTCCTGCAAAAGTGCGATTTTTTCCTTGGCAACTCCGTTCGGCGTCAGACCGTATTGCGTGCAGAGCGATGCCGCCACACCGACGGCCTGCCCGAGCAGGGCACAGGTCGCCATCACACGCACACTGCTCATGGCGGTGTGAGTCATACTGATGTTGCGTCCGGCAAAAAAGAGGTTCTCCACGTTTTTGGAATACAGCGCGCGATAGGGAATTTGATAGGGCGCGGGCGTGTGAAAGTCGGTGTTCGGCGTCCCCTTGTGGTAAAAGCCGTCGGGAAAGTGATCGTCCACCGGCCAACCGCCGAACGCCACCGTGTCCGGATAGCTTCGGTTCTCGGTAATATCCGGCTCGGTGATGAGAAATTCACCCATCATACGGCGGCTCTCGCGCTTTCCGGGAAGAAAGCCGAGAAAATCAAGCTCCCAATTTTCCGCCTTGTAAAGTCCCGAGTTTTTGATGTGATCCCAGGTGCCCAAGGCAAGCGGCACCAAATCCTCGGCGATCTCTTCCGCGTCGCGGATGGTGTCGCGGTTGCCGCCGAGCTCCAAATACCAAAAGTTTTCGGTCGGATCGTAAAGGTCGGGCTTGCGGTAACGGAAATGCTCTTCATTTAATTTGGTGCTCCATTCGGGCGCCTGAAAGCGAACGGGAACACTCGTTTCTCTTCCCTGAATCAGACAACTGTTTCCCATCGTCAAAAGATCGGCCTTCTCAACGTGCGTGTTTTCTCCGAATTCTGCTGCCGCCTCGCGGCCGATGCGAAAGTCCGCACCCGTCAGCGGCGCCAAAATGGAGTCTCCCGAGCAGTCGGAGAAGAGCTTTGCCGTCACGCGGATCATCGTTTGCGTGGTCATTTGGTATCCCGTCACGCTGTGGATTCTTCGGGTGCGTCCGTCGGCAAAATCGCCCGTTTCGACCTCGGCATCCATACAGGTGCAGTTGAGAAGCAAGGTCAAGTTTTTTTCGCGCCGAACGAATTCCAAAAGCACCGTGTCCCACAAATAGTAGTTCTTGGTGGGGTTGCGGTACAGATTCTCCAGCGCAATCTCCTCTAAAATTCCCGTTTCGCGGTTTCCCTTGCCTTTGGCTCCGCACACCCACATGCGAATCTCCGAAGAGGCGTTTCCGCCCAAAACGGGCCTCTCGTGCATTAAAACGACGCTGGCCCCCTCTCTCGCGGCGGCAATTGCGGCGCAGATTCCTGCCATTCCGCCGCCGACGACGCAAAGATCGGCACGGATCTCTCTTTGAAATAACATCTCTTTTCTCCTTATTAAACATAGGCGTGTAAAAACGCCTTCACTTGCTATGACCATCATACAACATCCTTTGAAAAAAATCTACGCTTTTTACAGTAAAATTTTTGTAACGTCGTACCAAAAAGAACAAGTGTGTATTTCTGCTGTATCTATGTAAAAGCTGCGACTTGTGACCGAATAATGAACAAAAAATGAAATGTTTGAACGCTTTTGAGGCTAACGTAGGTGAAAATGAACAAAAAGCAAACGGGAGAATTGTGCTTGTTAGCAAAATGTTTTTCTCGACTTAAAAAACAGTTTACAAATTCGTCTTCCGCGTGATATAATGAACTGTCTAATAGAGGCGGCACCGCCTAAAATCGAAAGGAGAAAAAAGACAATTATGAAAAAAGCATTGTGCACGCTGCTTGCTTTGATTATGATCTGCTCTTGCTTCTTGTTTGCTTGCACGAATGATCCTGCTTCAACGCAGGGTGGCACGCAGGGCGGCTCTCAGAACAATAATCAAACTCAGCAAACCACCGAAGAGGATCTTTCCTCCGTTTATACCGCGGAGATCAAGAACCTCGGAGG
>JAZRZQ010000084.1:0-3149 GCA_045601445.1 Eubacteriales bacterium
GTGGGGGGGGGGGGGGGTCTTGTCTGTCGGCTCCCGCGAGGCGGGGGCGGGTTGGTGTATTTGCGCGGGGCGGGGCGGGTGTGGTCGCTGGCGATGATGACCACGTTCTTCTTTCCCTCTGCCAAACGGCAAAGCGGCTCGCTCGCGACGGGATGGGCAAGGGCGCGCTCTACCAGCTCCTCGGGCGAGGCCTCGGGGCAATACTCCTCGATGGAAGAGGTCAAAGTGCCGCCGAGCACCCTCTCGTCAAACTCATATTCGACCTGTCCTCTGCCATAGGGAAACAAAATTTTCTTCATAATTACCTCTTTTGGGTCAATCCCCTTTGTTTTTTCTTTTTTTAGCATAGCATATTTTTCCGCAATATGCAACAAAAAGCGAAAAACCGAAGTCGGCAAATGCTGACCTCGGTTTTACAAGGGCGAAGCTTATGCCTCGGGACTCTACTCCCACTCGACCTCGATGACGATGGGCATTGCCCCGAGCGAGTCGACGTCGATGCCGTAAATATGCAGCTTCTTCGGTTGCGGGCCGTTGGGATCGCCCCGAAAGCCGCCTTCGGGGAAATACATCAGATCGAATGGCAGAGCCTCGTGCGTATTCATCAGGCGGACGCGCTTGGGCAAGGAAGGATAATTCTGCAGGGAAAGAGCCTCGCAGGTCAATCCTTTGAAGCAATGAAAATAGGTTTTCCCGTTCTTTTTGGTAACGATCACGTTTTTGTCGGATGGGGTGTAGTCAAAGAGATCCGGCTCGGTCTCCTCCAGACAGCCCTCCATTTTTTGATACCAGTCGGAAACCTTCAGGAGCTTTTCCAAATACTTTCCTTCAATGACACCGTCTGCATTCGGGCCGACGTTTAAGAGATAGCTTGCGCCGAGCGCCATATAGCGATCAATGGCTCTGCAAAGGTAAGCCGTTGAGAAAAAGTCCTCCCTTTCGCGGTAGCCCCAGCTTTGCTGTCCGACGGAGTTGCAGGCCTCGGTCATTCGCTCGAAGCGAGAGGTCGGCGTTACTTGATATTCGCGCTCGGGGGTGGCAAAGTCACCCATACCCCAGCCGCGGTCGTTGATGAAGATCTGCGGCTGAAGAGAGCGGATCAGCTCATTCATCGAGGGATCCTCGATTTTCGGCGGAATGTCCCAGAAGAAGGTGTAGATCTCGCCGTAGCCCGTCAAAAGCTCCTTGATCTGCGCTTTGATATAGGCTCGGTACTGCTCGGTATCGACCTGATCGGGATATTTTGCCTTCCATTGATGGCTCGAGGCGGGGTTATAACCGAAGGGATGGTGCCAATCGGGGTTGCTGTAATAAAGGGAAAGGCGCATTCCGTGGCGATGGCAGGCATCGGCAAGCATTTTCAGAACGTCCTTGCCATAGGGGGTGTTCATCACGTTATAATCGGTCTGTTTGGTATCCCAAAGGCAGAAGCCGTCGTGATGCTTGGCGGTAAAGCAAATATACTTCATACCGGCTTTTTTTGCCAGAAGCACCCACGCATCGGGATCGAATTTTTTTGGATGAAAGGAATGCATCAGCGCCTCATACTCCTCGTGCGCCATGCCGTAGCGGGCAATCGCCTGCTCGTGCAAGCCCGTGAGTGAATACAAGCCCCAATGGATGAACAGTCCGAATTGATTTTTGTGCGTCATATCGTCTTTTCCCTTTCCGAGCACTCAAGTTCCCTTTCCGAGCACTCAAGCACTTTATATCACACAAGCAGACCGAAGTCAAGAAAAAAGCGTTCATCATCCCGCAGAGAAACCGACGAAAAAGAGAGACGCTTCTTGACAAAGCGTCTCTCTGAAAAAGCTCTTCATTGGATCATGGCTTTACAAATTCAAACGAAGCCTTAGCGTTCGAGAGCAGATCGGCCTTGACCGACAATTCGATTTTAGCCCAATGACTCGGTGCCTCGATTGCATACCAACCCACCAATTTCTTGCCGGGTGCGATCGTACCGTCGAGCGTTCCATCGTTGAAGGCGCACGCGGCGGCTACAGAATAATCGCATTTTACATCATCAGCGTAAGCATCAAACATCAGCAAAGAGCTGACAGACTGATCTTCATCAGACGTGTTTACGATTTCAAATTTCACCCCGATGAATACGTTTCCGTCCTGCGGAACAAAATAATCCTTTCCCTGCGATTGCTCCATTTGCAGAGCGGAAATCTTCAAGTTCTTAAAAACCGCCGTTTCATTCAGTCCGAACGTTTCTTGCTTCGGTGCCGTCTCCTCTTCGGATTCTTCGGACGCATACGTTTCTTTCCCCGGTACGTCTACATCCAATGCAAAACAAGATGCAAGTGAAAAAATAAGAGTGAGCGAAAGTAAAAATAACAGTGCCTTTTTCATAAAAACCTCCAATGTCATTATTTATCGTCAGAGCGGCACAATAGCAGAATACCGCCAATCAAATTGACAAACAGCAAAGCGCAGACCTTCAAGCCGACACCAACGGGTTCGCAATACTTCATTTTATTGCAAACAGATATGGTGATCGGCAAGCACCATGCAAGAGGAAGCAAAAGCCACCCCTGTGCAATGCACCCGAGAATCAAGAATACTTTTGAGGCAACGGCCAAGCCATCATTCCCGCCGACTGCATTTTTCTTCGCTTTTTCTTGCAAAGAGCAACCGCAATGCGTGCAAACAACCGCTTCATCCAATACCTCATTACCACATTTTGAACAATACTTCATAGTAACCCTCCATTTTTGACATTTAGTGAATGTCATTTTGCTCATTATAATTGCATATAATACTTTTGTCAAGCACAAAATGTCAAAAAGGTTGGTATTATGTTTAAAAACAAAACAAAAACCGGAAAAAACAACGTTTGCGGAGAACAAGTCTATCAATTAAGGAAAAACGCCGTTCCGAAGATGTCTCAAAGAATTTTGGCGGACAAGCTGCAAATCATGGGCTTGGACGTAGACAAAAACGCCATACAGCGTATTGAAAGCGGTCAAAGATTTGTAACGGACATTGAACTCATTGCCCTGAAGAAAATTTTCAACGTAACCTACGATCAATTATTAGGTGACAATTAAAAACGACAGAACCTCGTTCAAAGCTTTTTTCGTTTGTCACAAAAAAAGCCACGGTAACAAAATGTTAGCGTGGCTTTTTGCCCGTTAAAACTC